>DLQV01000283.1 GCA_002474415.1 Lachnospiraceae bacterium UBA7598 | reverse complement strand
TTCTTCATAAATGAACTCCTCCTTCGTTTGCATGAAAGACCATTCTTTCGCGCCGTTTCTGCTTCTTTCATATTATACCACAATATTCCATCGGACAGGGAATGCTTTGAACTTTCCGGATCAGAATTTCTTTTCCGGTAAAATGCAGAAAGATCTCATTCAGCTGATGCATAACCCAACCATCAAATATGTTTCGGGTGGGCACCTTTCGACAGTCCTGAAAGTAGAGGATTATGTGCAGACAATTCGTGGATTTCTGCTGAAAAATTTCTGAATATTGCATATATGCCGGATCAACACATTCGATGTATAAAGTTTTTGAAAGATGTGACGATACTTGTATTAGTAGCAATGCAGATGCAGGGGCTGGCACAATGATGTTGATCTTGTGATAGGAGGAAGGGTTATGGCAGTTAATACAAACACAATAGTTTCAAATGTATATGCTCAAAATTATACACCGGGCAGTAAGGAAAAAACGAAAGCAGCCAGGAATACGGAAACCGGGGAAGTAAAGAAAGAAGAGAAGGTAACGGAATCCAAAGAGTTGGGAAAGACGATTGGTGATCCAAAACTTTCGAAAGAAGCGCAAAAGTATTATGAAAAATTAAAAAAGAAATACGGAAATTATGATTTTATTCTGGTAAGCAAAGATCAGAAAGCAAATGCTCAGGCAAATGCCGCAAAATATGCAAATAATATTAAGACAGTCGTTCTTATTGATGAAGAGAAAATTGAACGAATGGCTACGGATGAGAATTATCGTAAGAAATACGAGGGAATTCTCAGTGGAGTAACAGCACAGCTGCAACAGTTAAAATCCAGCGTGGAAAAATCCGGTGCTGATGTAAAGGGGTATGGCATGCAGGTAAATGATGGTGGAACCACTTCGTTTTTTGCAGTGCTCAGAAAATCATCGTCGGATCAGAAATCCAGAATTCAAAAGTCTGCGGAGAAAAAGAAGGCGGAAAAGAAAGCAGCGGAGAAAAAGGCAGAGAAAAAGCAGGAGAAGGAACGCCTGGAGAAATCCAAAGAATCCAGAACTGAGAGTGAGGATGATACACAGACCATTACATTAACCGCCAATTCTGTAGAAGAGCTTATGGATAAAATAGGTGAATATACATTTGCGGAGAGGAGTAATGAAGTCCGGACGGATCGCGAGAAGCTCATGGGACAACATGTGGATTATAAGCTGTAAAAGCAAAATTTGAACTAAAGGAAATTGCAACGTTGGCACAGACATATACCGTAAGAATAAAAAATGGAACAAAAAGCGTAAAGCGCTGCCGCATTTTTCTGTGGTGGAAGAAATATACCCGTATCAGGCGGGGAAATGGCAGAGTATATTATGAAAAAAAGGAATGTTCCAGACGGGAAAAAAATCATATGCAGCGTTATTGCAGAAGAAGGAATCTTACCTTTGAAGCAGTGCCAACGCAGTATACGCGAAGTAGCAATTACCGTAGCCGTTTTTTTGCAAAGCATCCATCACCAACCGGAAAATACCGGTGTGCATACTGTGGAAAAAAGAAGCCAAAAGATAAAATAACGATTGACCATATTTTCCCGGTTCATTGCATGGAGGCGTATCCGGCAGTGCGTAGAAGAGCCGCATTGCTTGGAATTCACGGTTCGAATGATATGAAAAACTTATGTACTGCCTGTATGCGGTGTAATCAGAAAAAAGAAGCGAAAATGGGAATCTGGATTCTGAAAGGCTTTCTTGGAAAACAGCCATGGTACTGGCCGCTTCGGAGAATACTTACGGTGATACTGGTGGTTTTTGTGTTATACCTCGGGCGGAAACTATATATGCCTATGGTATGGAACTGGATAAATACATTACAAAAATAAAAGTTGTGTAATCATCACGGAATAAAAGAATGTACTATGATTTAACAAAAGGAAAAATATCAAAAAATCTTATCTTATTTGCACTGCCGATGATGGCGGGCAATCTGATGCAACAGTTTTACAATATTGCGGATACACTGATTGTCGGGCGCGTGGTTGGAAAGAATGCACTCGCGGCGGTGGGGTCCGCCTATACACTTATGACTTTTCTGACCTCGATTTTTCTGGGACTTTCCATGGGGGCAGGAGCCTTATTTTCTATTTATAAAGGGAAAAACGATAAGCATGCGTTGCAGGTGGCTGTGGCGCATGCTTTTGTGCTGATCATGGCAGTGACGGTCTTCGTTAACGTGCTGGTGTATGTGTGTATGCATCCGATTCTGTGGTTTCTGCGTGTGCCACAGGAAGTTATAGAGGGGATGCGGCAGTATCTGGTTATTATTTATGCGGGGCTGCTTGCCTCTTCGCTGTATAACTTTTTTGCCTGTCTGCTCCGGGCACTTGGAAATTCCACGGTTCCGCTTGTATTTCTTGCGGTATCTTCCGCTTTAAATATCGGACTGGATCTGTTGTTTGTGGTAGGCTTTCACTGGGGCATCCGTGGGGCGGCGGCAGCAACCGTGGTTTCTCAGTACATAGCGGGAATCGGCATTTTGCTCTATGCTGTTGTGTCACAACAAAGGCGTGCGGCTGGCGAAACGATGGAACCACAGAAATCACAGCAGAAAGGGATGCTGTGTGAGGGATTTGATCCGGTTATCATGAAAGAAATTTTAAAGTTGTCTTCACTGACCTGTCTGCAGCAGTCGGTCATGAATTTTGGAATTCTGATGGTGCAAGGGCTTGTAAACAGTTTCGGAGCAACAACGATGGCGGCATTTGCGGCGGCAGTCAAAATTGACACATTTGCATATCTTCCGGTACAGGATTTCGGCAATGCGTATTCCACGTTTGTTGCACAGAATTATGGGGCGAAAGATTACGGACGGATCCGAAAAGGAACGAAGGAAGCCTTTGCGATCAGTATTGTATTCAGCATTATCATTTCCGCTCTGGTGTGTGCGTTTGCAGCACCTCTGATGCAGATTTTTGTGAAGGCACAGGAGACGGCGGTCATCGCGTGTGGTGTGCAGTACCTGCGCATCGAGGGTGCGTTTTACTGTGGAATCGGGTGTCTGTTTCTGCTGTACGGATATTACCGGGCGATCAACAAAGCACAGATGTCGGTGGTGCTTACGGTGATCTCTCTGGGGCTGCGTGTTGTGCTGGCCTATATTCTTTCGGTGCCTTTAAAAGCACCGGGGATCTGGGTGGCAATTCCGATTGGATGGGCGGTTGCAGACGTGACAGGACTCTGTTACATGAGATATGAGAATCAAAAAAATTTAAAAGAAATTTAATAAGAAGACCAAAGATTCCGTGCTATAATGAGCCTGTCAGAATGTAAAATGAATGACGGGAGGAAAAGAGCATGAGAACGTATGGACGTTTATTGAAAAATATAGCAGCAATAGTACTTCTTCTGGCGTTGCTTTCCCTATTGTTGCCGTTTTGTAAGTTTTCGGCAGGCGGGCAGGAGATGACGCTGTCCGGTCTGGATGTGGTGACAGCAGGAGGCAGAGCAGGATACACGTATCTGACGAAAGGGCATGTGGCAGATACTTTCGTTTTAAAAGCTCCGATCACGGTTGGTATGGTAAAAAGCAGTCTTTCATATGTGCAGGGAGCGGGACAGACACGGCTTCTGGTAGTTTGTGCCATCGCAGCGTTGCTCCCGGTACTGCTTTGTTTTTTGTCTATGGGAATGTTGTTTCTGGCGGAAGGAAAGAAGACGATGATATTGCCGACGCTGTTTACCAGTCTGGTGCTGGCAGAACTGCTGATTGTTTTGGCTGTGTTTCCGGCACTGCATCCGTTTCTGTTGTCAGGGATATATTTCTTTACCCTGTTGCATGGAGCCGCATGGATTCTCATTCTGCTGGGATGGATTACAGGAGGGTACCGGCCACCTGAGAAACAGGAAAAAGAGCAGAAAAACCGGGGAAAGAATTCAAAGCGGTCCGGACACAACTGGCGGCGTAAAAAATTCCGCCGGCGAAGAAAGTCAAAAAAGAAACATAGCCGGAAAGAGGATTCTTCCACAAAAAAGAAGAATACAACAGGAAACAAAACATTCGAGTGGAATCATTGTCAGATTTCCTATGATCCCTCGGAACAGACATACCGGATGAGCAGTGATTCTCCAGAGAAGATTATACTGTTGAAAGAAGAAAAAGTGATAGGGACGCTAGAACAGGGAGAACGCGTACGTGTGGGCCGCCCGGTAACGTTGCAGATTCAGGGAAAGGATGAGAGGCTGCGTTTAAAATAAGAAAAACTCCGCAGAACCGGGGCCGTCAGGGCTTTGATTCTGCGGAGTCTTTTATTTTTTCCTGCGGATATGTACCTCCGGAATCGCTACATTGTCATAGTGTACCGGGGCATCTTCGCCCGGAGTTTCTTCGTGATCTTCCGGTTCGTGGGTGTGCACTTCCGGAATCGCTACATTGTCGTAGGTCAGGTCGTAATTATGCTTTTCAGCTGCCTTTTTCTTTAATTTTTTCCAAAACATTTTCGTTGTCCTCCCAATTACAAAATATTGATAAAAAAGGTAATTACAAGGCTGTTGATAAAATCTGCAAATAAACTTCCGATCAGAGGAATCAGGAGATACGCTTTTACCGAAGGCACATAGCGGTCACAGATGGCCTGCATGTTTGCCATGGCATTTGGCGTAGCACCCATACCAAAACCACAGGTTCCGGCAACCAGTACGGCGGCATCGTAATCCCGTCCCATAATGTTAAACTCAATGAAGTAAGTAAATACACAGATCAGTACGACCTGTGCGGTCAGCAGGATCACAAGCGGAAGTGCCAGAGAAGCAAGTTCCCAGAGCTTTAAGGTGATCATTGCCATACCTAAAAAGAGGGAGAGACAGATACCACCGAGGTCATTGATCTCACCCATGTGGATCGTTGCTTTGCCGGAGTATTCGGCAATGTTACGGATCAATGCGGCTGCCAGCATGGCACCGATGTAAACCGGAAAGGTAAGCCCGGTTTTGGTCAGAAAATAAGAAAAAATAGTTCCAAGACCGATCGCAAGGATTAACTGGAAAACAGCGGACGCATACATGTTTGTATGACGCTCATGCTTTTTTTCATCCTCGACCAGCAGACTGTCATCTTCCGTGATTGCAGTGTCCAGCAGGTTGTGTTTTTCAATCAGGCGTTTGCCGAGCGGACCGCCGACCAGACTGCCGGCAATCAGACCAAAGGTGGCAGCTGCAGTACAGATGGTGGATGCTCCCTGAATGTTAAAGTCTTCTAAGACAGGACCAAATGCTCCTGCAGTACCATGACCGCCGACCATTGGGATGGAGCCGGTGCACATGCCAATCAGTGGGTTTAAGTGCATGACATGGGACAGCCCCACGGCAAGAAGGTTCTGACAAATAATCAGTGTAACGACAAGACCGAGGAAAACGGCCATGGCTTTCCCTCCGCTTTTTAAAACCTTTAAGTTGGCCTGAAAACCGACCGAAGTAAAGAAAAATACCATACATACTTCGCGGAGTGTATCATCGAAAGAAAATTCTGCAATACCGGTGGTGTAACAGATACAGGTAAAGATTGCAAATAAAAGTCCGCCAATGACGGGTGCAGGAATACAGAATTTTTCCAAAAAACCGATCCGGTGTCTTAAATAACTGCCAAACAAAAGTACCAGTACAGCAACTGCCAGCGTCTGGTACATATTCAAATGTATTTCCATAGTTGTCCTTCTTTCATATGTTATTTTGTATTGACGCTGATTCCGCGCGTGGCATAATAAGCAGCAGCACCCGGATGGAATGGAATGGTTACACCAGAGGAGGCGCTTGTCTCGTCAAAAGCAGCATCTAAAGATGTGGCATAAGCCAGATCCTGTGCGTGGGAAAACAGGATTTCTGTAAGCTTTTCCACGGTTTTTTCGGACAGGTCATCGGAAGCAAGCAGTACGGCTTTGACCCCAATGGTTGTCACGTCTTCGTCCTGCCCACTGTAAGTGTTTGCAGGAATGACATATTTGCTGTATTCCGTTGTGGTTGCAAGCAGTTTTTCCAGACAGGTATCGTCAATGGAGATGAGCCGCAGATTACATTCTTTTGCCAGTTCTTCAATGACAGCCGTTCGAATACCAGCAGTGCAGAATAAGGCGTCAATTTTTCCGGAGGCAAGTTTTCCGGCCGCATCTGCATAATCCAGATTCACCGTGTGCACCAGTTTGGAAGTCAGACCACTCAGTTTTAAAATTTCGTTAGCGTTTTGTTCGGTTCCGGATTCACTGGCACCGATGCTGACGGTTTTCCCCTGCAGATCATTTAAGGTGTGAATATTGGAATCTGCACGGACAACAATCTGGCAGGCTTCGGTATAAAGTCCTGCAATAGCACGGTATCCCTGTTGTTTGTTATCAGAAAAACTGCCGGTTCCCTCGTAGGCAGCACGTGCCAGATCTGCCTGTGCGATGCCAAGATCAATGTAACCTCCGGATAAAAGCCGCAGATTTGCCGCAGATCCGGCAGTATTTTTCACTTCAAATTTCAGGTCGGAGGATTCTCCGGATGCCAGACCGGCATAAGCATTTGCAACGGTATAATACATACCACCGATATCGGCAGCACCAAACCGGATGGATTTGGAGGAACCACTGCAGCCCGTTACCAGCAGGAGCATCAGGCAAAGGAGTATTCCCAGTTTTCTTTTCATATTTAAATTGTCCTTTCTATAGCAATTGTATCAGAGATATTTTACACGAAAATACAAAAAAAAGAAAGCGTATTTCGGAGGGCTGAAAAACATAAAAACGCG
>DLQV01000096.1:4181-6084 GCA_002474415.1 Lachnospiraceae bacterium UBA7598 | reverse complement strand
TGCGGTGTCAGTTCCATCGCCGATGTGACATAGGCAGTACCTATTTTTTTATATTCTTTGACACGGTCAATAAAATAAGTGAATACCTGATCTGTCTCCTTATAATGCCCTTTTTGTACAAGCATCCTGAGCAGTCCCACCAGTTCATCACCGATACGTCCTTTGAAAATATTCTCGATCAGTCTGACTTTTTCTTCTTTTTCGATTTTGGGATGATTCATCAGGCGGGTCAGTTCTGTATTTTCACGCAGGATCTGTGCAACAGCCTGCGTCTCTTCATATAATTGATCCACCATATGTTCTTCAACCGCCAGCGCAAACAAAGCATCCCCATATGTTTTGGATACTAATTTTGCCATGTCGATTCACCCATTTCTTTTAATGTTTCATCCACAAGTGTGCTCTGAATTTCTGCGGTAATGGAAGAAGCCACAACTTTCTGTGCCATCAGGGATGCCACGGTAATCATCTCCTGTTTCATATCGTTCATGGCATGCTTCTTCTCCAGAAGTGCCTCCTCCTGTGCATGTTTTACAATGCGTGCAGCTTCTTCCTTTGCCTCATTGACAATGCGGTTCTGGTTCTTTAACGCCTTTTGTCTGGCATCTGAGAGAATCCTCTCCGCCTCTTTATCAATTTCTTTTAACTTTGCCTCATACTCCGCTTTCAGCGCTGCCGCTTTTTCTTTGTCGGCGCTAGCTTCATCCAGTTCGGATGAAATGTGATCCTGGCGGTCTTTTAACAGTTTCCGCGCCGGATTAAACAGCAGATATGACATCAGCATATAAAGGAAAAATACCGCGATTGCCAGCAGGGCAGCATCAAAGAGCAGCTGTGGATTTAAATCAAATAAAAATTCCTGTGCAGCTAACACTCGTTTGCCCCTCCTTTATCCAAGCGGATGTACGAAAAGTAAAAGCAGTGCAACAACAAGACCATACAAACCGGTTGTCTCTGCAACTGCCTGACCTAAAAGCATGGTAGACATGATCTGTCCCCTTGCCCCTGGATTGCGGCCCACGGCTGCTGCGCCGTGTCCGGCTGCGATACCCTGTCCAATACCAGGTCCGATACCTGCAATAACTGCAAGTCCTGCACCGATGGCAGAACATGCTCTGATTAAATCCTGTCCTGAAATATTCATAGTAAAAATCCTCCTTAAATGAAATACTTGTTTTGATACAAGGAGCAAATCGCATGAGAATTCCGCTTACGCGGAAGCGATTTGCGTAGGAAATGCATCTTGCAGATGCATTTCATTCTCCACATGCCTGTGACACATACGTCATTGTAAGCATACAGAATACATACGTCTGGATGGCTCCGGAAAACAGATCAAAATACACGTGCAGTGCTGCCGGCCATGCGGTTGCAATTACCCCAAGCAAACCGTATACCAGTGCCATGATTACTGTGCCCGACAATACATTAGCGAACAGACGCAGCGACAGAGAAATCGGTATCGCAATTTCACTGATAATGTTAATCGGCGCCCAGAGTGGAAGCCATGGTGGAAGCGGTGAACACATTCCTGTCCAGATTTCTTTGATACTCTGGTGTTTCGCTTTGTTGAAACGAATCATGAAAAACGTGATCAGTGCAAGCGCAAGCGTGGTTCCGTAATCTGCCGTCGGTGGACGCAGTCCAAACAAGCCGGAAATATTGCTCATCAGAATAAAAATAAAAATCGTGCTGATATAGTTAACGAATCTGGGTGCCCATTTTCCCATGGTGGAATCCACCATTCCGTCTAATTTTTCTACAATCAGCTCGATTATATTCTGAAACGTATCCGGTTTTTCCGTTGCATGCTTTAATTTGCGGTTAGCAATTACGGCAAAAATAACCATCACTGCCATAACAATCAAAATACATGCATGGCTGTCGGTAATCCAGACTTCCG
>DLQV01000096.1:0-4124 GCA_002474415.1 Lachnospiraceae bacterium UBA7598 | reverse complement strand
AAATCCCATGGATCATAAAGTCAATATCCGACGCCAGTAAAATCCCCTCATACATATAGTCACCTCCTTCCTTTTAATTTCTCCCATAAAGGCTGAAGATATGCTCCAATTTTCAAACCGAGCAGCCCCAGAAAGGCTGCAATCAGATTTCCCCATTTAAAATACCCAAATAACACGAACAAAATCACAACAACCGCATAACGAAGAATTGATTTTGTGACAATTCTCCGCGTCGCATGTGCTGTGTCCCCCATTGTTACAGAATCAAAGATCACAGTCGCAAGATTGATTGCCATCCCCACGGCAATTGCTATGCCAAACCATACCCCAATGGAATATGCGATCCTGTCCTTTACAAACCATACCCCGATTAGTTCTACAATCCCTCCATAAAGTAAAATTGAGACGACCAGCCCCGGCAATGCTTCGTTAATCCTTTTTAACATGGTTTTCTTTCTTTTCCTCCTGCTTGTATAGTTTCCTTACCATCTTGTAAATATTCGTAAACCCTGCCAAAGTCCCCATAAAGAAAAACGGAATCATTAACCAGTTAATCCCTGTCAGATTTCCCAGCCACACTCCCAGCATGCTGCATAAAAAAATGGGCACCAGCATACTGATTCCAAACTGAAATACGAGTGTTAATGCCTGTATCACGGATCTGTTGTCTTTTTTCATAGCCTTCCTCCGTCCCGATGAGTGTATTATACCTCATTATTCGTCGTTTTGTCTATAAAAATCCCTTGTTTTTAGAATATTTTATCATTTTCACCAATTATTTTCTTTAGCAGCCAGCTAATCCGATTGACAATCCCAGATCCTATGGACTATAATAGACGGGATATAAAGCGGAAAGCAAAGTGTGAATATGATGAATACAAAAATAGAACATGTCAATCCCGAGCAGATTGACGAAACAGTTATGGAAGAGGCCGGTCGCCTGATTGCAGATGGTGAACTGGTCGCTTTTCCGACAGAAACCGTATACGGTCTTGGCGGAGATGCCCTGCATCCGGAAGCCGCCCGTAAAATTTACGCAGCAAAGGGACGTCCTTCTGACAATCCTCTGATTGTGCATATTGCTGATTTTTCTGATATGGAACGTGTTGCGCGTGAAGTACCGGAGGCAGCACGGAAACTGGCAGATGCTTTCTGGCCAGGTCCCCTGACGATGATCGTCTGGAAAAGCGATGCTGTTCCGATGGCAACAACCGGAGGAATGGACACTGTCGCTGTACGGATGCCGAATCATCCAATTGCGCTTGATCTGATCCGAAAAAGCGGATGCCTGATTGCTGCACCAAGTGCGAACACTTCCGGACGCCCAAGCCCGACGGAAGCTTCTCATGTCGCAGAGGATTTATCCGGCCGGATTGCCATGATTTTAGACGGTGGTCCCGTTGGTATCGGCATCGAATCGACAATCATTGACCTGACCGAGGCAAAACCTATGGTACTTCGTCCCGGATACATTACCCCGCAGATGCTCTCTGAGGTACTCGGGGAAGAAGTGATCATTGATCCGGGCATTATTGCTGCGGATGACACGCGCAAGCCAAAAGCTCCGGGTATGAAATACAAACATTATGCCCCAAAAGCAGATATGGTAATCGTAGATGGTCCATCGGATGCGGTTATTTCCAAAATAAATGCTCTCGTACAAAAGAAGCAGGAAAATGGGAAAAAAGTTGCTGTCATTGCAACCGAAGAGTCCAGCTCTTCTTACCATGCAGATGTCATTCTCTCGATGGGCAGCCGTTCCAATGAGGACGCCATTGCACAACATCTGTACAAAATTCTGCGTGAGTGTGATGAACTGCATGTAGATGCCATTTATTCGGAAAGTTTTCAGACCCCGCGTATCGGACAGGCCATTATGAATCGTCTGCTCAAAGCAGCCGGTCATACCGTAATACATTGCGATTAGGAGTAATCATATGGAGTATAACAAACTGATTTTTGTTGCCCAGACAGGAACCTGTCGCGAGGCGATGGCAGCCGGTATCATGGGAGATTTTACCCTGCGGCATCCGCTGGAAATTTTATCCCGTGGTCTGGTTGTCCAGTTTCAGGAACCGATGAATCAAAAGGCGGAAGCCGTTTTGATCAGCAACGGTATTAATATGGAAAATTATGTTTCCCAACAGCTGACAGAAGAAGATCTCACAGAAGATGCCCTTGTCATCACCATGGAAGAAATTCACCGGGAACGCATTTTAGAGCAGTTTGAAAATGCAATTCCGGAAAATATACAGGTTCTTACCAAATATGTCGGCGATGAACTGGAAATATTAGATCCATATGGAGGTGCTTTGCCTGCCTATGGATTATGTTATGAAACATTACGTAAATCTATCAAAAAACTTGTAAAAAAACTTAACGAAGAAGAAGGAGAATAAATCTATGGGAAAAGTAGTCGTTATGGATCATCCTCTGATCCAGCACAAGATCGGATTAATGAGAAGAGTGGAAACCGGCTCTAAGGATTTTCGTACCCTTGCAGGCGAGGTTGCAATGTTTGAGTGTTATGAGGCAACCCGCGATCTGGAGTTACAGGATGTAGAAATTGAGACTCCAATCTGTAAGACAACCGTAAAAGAATTAAAAGGTAAAAAGCTGGCAGTTGTACCAATCCTGCGTGCCGGACTTGGCATGGTAGACGGTATGCTTGAGATGATTCCTGCTGCCAAAGTCGGACACATTGGTCTCTATCGTGACCCTGAGACAGCAAAACCAGTGGAATATTACTGCAAACTTCCAGCAGATTGTGCCAACCGTGAAGTGTTTGTCGTAGATCCGATGCTGGCTACCGGCGGATCTGCCATCGCAGCAATCCAGATGCTGAAAGACAAGGGCGTAAAAAGCATTCGTTTCATGTGCATCATCGCTGCACCGGAAGGTGTAAAAGCACTGACCGATGCCCATCCGGATGTCGATCTTTACATCGGTGCACTTGACGATCATTTAAATGAGCACAAATACATTGTTCCGGGTCTGGGAGATGCCGGTGACCGTATCTTCGGAACAAAATAAATCAGGGAATTATATGTAGAAGGGGCAAAAGTCAAAGTGGCTTATTGCCCCTCTCGTTATTTTACAGAAAGTATCAAAAGGAGGCTAACACATATGAGCACAAAACGACAGGACTACATCAGCTGGGACGAATACTTCATGGGCGTTGCCATGCTCTCCGGTATGCGTTCCAAAGATCCAAACACACAGGTCGGTGCCTGCATTGTCAGTGAAAAACATAAAATTCTTTCTATGGGATACAATGGATTTCCAACTGGATGTTCCGATGATGATTTTCCATGGGTTCGCGAAGGTGATGACAACAAGTACTTTTACTCTACCCACAGTGAATTAAACGCGATTCTCAACTACCGTGGCGGAAGCTTAGAGGGCGCTACCATATATGTTACGCTCTTCCCATGCAACGAATGTGCAAAAGCCATCATACAGTGCGGAATCAAGGAGGTCGTCTATGACAGTGACAAATACGCTGCAACCCCGGGCGTAATCGCATCCAAAAAGATGCTGCATGCCGCCGGCGTGGCACTGCGTCATTATGAGCATACAAACCGGGAAGTGAAATTGTCGTTATAAAAACAGATAATAAAAAAGACAGCTACGAACGCTGCCTTTTTAGGAGAAGGTATTTTTACTATGGGGTATAGCAAAAACTATATAATGTATTGGGGGGTTTTTACGGTTATTATAATACCATGGACGGCCGGATAAGTGTGCACAAAGTCGAAAAAAGTTCCTGCGTTTTTCTGGTCAGTTCTACGGTACTATCTTCCTAGTTTTGAGAAAAAATACGAAAAATTGCACAAACGCGCAACCGTTTATTCTTATTTTTTGCACACCTACTTCTTTGTAATTACTTTTTAATTTTTGCATGTTATACGTATTTCATTTGACAGTACGTATTATACGTGTTATCATAATCATGTAAGGAGGAAACAATACAAATGAGATTTCGAGAAATTGAAAAAATTGTCCTCGATGATGGATGGGTTCTTGCAGATGTAAAAGGTTCACATCATCAATACAAACATCCAAGCAAATCGGGAAAAGTAACTATCCCGAATCACCGAGGAGACATTCCTCAAAGGGTTGTC
>DLQV01000050.1:11074-11462 GCA_002474415.1 Lachnospiraceae bacterium UBA7598 | reverse complement strand
GAGATGGATGAATATCCGGAGAATGCATTCTTTAATGCAGGAACCATCGAAGATGTCAAGAAGAAAGCAGAGCAGATGGAGCAGAACGCATAGCATAAAGAACGGAGATCATTATGGCAAGCAATACATTCTATTTAAAAATTATATCTGCGAACCGTGTGTTCTTTTCCGGAAGATGCCGTTCTCTGATCGTTCCGGAATATGATGGGCAGAAAGAAATTCTGGCCCATCATGAGGATATGGTCATCGCCATTGATGATGGTGAGATGCGATTTCAGCCGGAAGGCACAGATAATTGGGAATATGCAGTTGTCGGAATGGGATTTGTCGAGATCGTCAATAACCGTGTGACACTTCTCGTGGAGACTGCAGAGCGTCCGGAAGAAAT
>DLQV01000050.1:10602-11067 GCA_002474415.1 Lachnospiraceae bacterium UBA7598 | reverse complement strand
GATGTGGCAAGAGCCCGTGAGGCGAAAGAGCGTGCTGAGGAGCAGATGCGCCAGAAGCAGAGTATCCGTGAGTATTATCACTCAAGAGCTTCTCTTTCCCGTGCGATGGCACGTCTGAAAGGAACCAGCGGAAGAAAATAAAAACAAAAAACAACAAAAAAACAGGATGCGCGTTTTGTGCATCCTGTTTTTGTCTTAAAATTATGCATTCATGGCAATCAGTTTTGCATACCATTGCAGGGAAGATACCCAGGCTTTGGAAACATCCGAAATTTCGATATTTTTAAGAACCAGCTGGCGGGATACTTCCTGCCATTGTGCGGATTCATATTTTACAATAAAATCAAGCACTTCTGCTAAAGGACCGGTATGCTCTAAAAGAGCACTGCGTATTTTATCCGATACGCGTACCATGGAGAGTGCTTCTTCCATCGTACAATCCAGAATAATATCCAGAATAGAAAA
>DLQV01000050.1:0-10582 GCA_002474415.1 Lachnospiraceae bacterium UBA7598 | reverse complement strand
AGAAACAGTTCCTGGGAGTTCATGGCCATACCAAATACCGGCGCAAGGTTTTCTGCAAACTTTGCACGCAGCAGGGACAGACGCATGAGTTCGTTTGGTTTATCCGAACATAATTTTTCAATAACTGTCGTCTGGATCCACCGTATCAGATCCTTTTGTCCGAGCATAGAAACGGCAACCCTTACCGAAGTAATCTCGGAATTGAAAGAGCGTGTATTTGCCATCCGGAGCAGTGAGATGGTCAGGGCTGTATCCTGACTGATAATGTCCGCTGCTTTGGTCAGATCAAAATCATTCTCTTCGATCAGATTCAGAAGCGAGATATAATTGATCTTCAGAGGGGCAACTTCGTGCACACCACGCGTAACCGGCATACGGAAAAAAGCACCTTCAAATAAAGAAATGGTATCGACCGGACTAAGTTCCTGAAATGTTTCCATGTCGGGGATATTGCTGGCACAGATACAGATATCCGGATACAGTTTGTGGAAATACAAGGATGCCTTTGCGGCGTCTACTTCCTGACAATCAATCAGAACATAATCCATCTGTGACAGAATCGGTGCGTAATCTTCATAGCAGTGAACGGGAAGATTACGGATTGCAAAACGATATCCGAATTCGCGCAGATCGCGGATACGGTCGGTATACATGGATACCGGAGGGAATGTCTGGTCAATCAGAAGAATCGGTGCATGGTTGGTATTTTTGCACTGAGACTCCAGACTGCTGAAAATAGAAATATTATTCAAAGATACAAAAATCGGTTTTCCTCCGGAGAGCGTGTTGGTTCCAAGTTCCTGAATCAGTTCCAGTCCATCGACATAGGCAGCTCCGTCAAACTGTCTTGAGCCGAGCAGACTTGGATTCATAAGAAAGTTCTTTTTTCTGGTAAACAGAGAATAAGCACTGACGGACATATTTCGGTCAAAAAAAGGAATGAGTGTAAGCAACATAAGCATATCTCCTATTCTAGTATGTAAATCCCTGATGTAAGTTAACCTTTGTTTTTATTATACTATAAAATGTATAAATAAACAAATATTTTGTGCAAAATGGTGAAAGTATAAAAGGGGATAGGAAGGAGTTGACAATGGAAAGGCGATAAGGGTACAATAAAGAAAGATAATAAACAGGGAGTAGTTTGCATCCGGTGCGTCCGGGTGTTGTGCAGATCGTCATCACGTTGCAGGAAGGCTGTAACCGGGCTGTACACGAAGAAACGAGACTTTTATTGCATTATTTTGGTGCAAAAAAGTTCCGTTTCTTTTTTTGTACCACAACACAAGGAGGGTGCCATGGAAGAATATTGGAAGTATTCAAAAGAAGAACTGAGAGAAAGATTTTCTACCACGGAGCAGGGATTGTCCGAAATGCAGGTACAAAAGATCCGGAAAAAATATGGGGAAAATATCTTGCAGGAGGGGAAAAAACCTGGAATTCTGCAGGTGTTTTTTTCACAGTTTGCAGATCTGCTGATTATCATTCTGCTGATTGCTGCGATCATTTCCATGTTTTCCGGAAATGCAGAGAGCACAATCGTAATTGCGGTGGTACTCGTGATGAATGCAATTTTGGGAACGGTGCAGCACCAGAAAGCAGAAAAGTCACTCGATGCTTTAAAAGAATTGTCTGCACCAGATGCAAAAGTGATCCGGGATGGAAAAAAGAAAGAGATTTCCTCGCGGGAACTGGTTCCGGGCGATCTCGTGGAATTAGAAGCCGGAGATATGGTTGTGGCAGATGGCAGAATTCTGAATAATTATTCCCTGCAGGTGAATGAGAGTGCGTTGACAGGAGAATCCACAAATGTGGAGAAAACAGAGAGCATTTTGCCCGAAGATCTGCCGTTGGCAGACCGGAGCAATATGGTATATTCCGGCAGTCTGGTCACGTATGGACGGGCGCAGGTTCTGGTCACAGGAACCGGGATGCATACGGAAATCGGAAAGATTGCCGGAATGATGAATGATATCCGGGAACGCAGGACACCGCTTCAGGTAAGCTTAGATCAGTTCAGCAGGAAGCTGGCGATCCTGATCATGGGAATCTCGGCAGTTGTATTGGGATTGTGTATTTATCGTAAAATGCCGCTTTTAGATGCTCTGATGTTTGCAGTAGCGCTTGCAGTTGCGGCCATTCCGGAAGCACTCAGTTCCATTGTGACCATTGTGCAGGCGATGGGAACGCAGAAGATGGCAAAAGAAAATGCTGTAATTAAGCAGCTGAAAGCGGTAGAAAGTCTGGGATGTGTATCGGTGATCTGTTCGGACAAAACCGGAACGTTGACACAAAATAAGATGACGGTGCAAAAAATTTATGTGGATGACAGCGAATATCTGCCGAAGCAGCTTTCCATGGAAGAAGAATTGCAAAGATATTTACTGTATGATGCTGTACTTACAAATGATGCAACTTTAGAGAATGGAAAGGGAATCGGAGATCCGACGGAGTATGCTCTGCTAGAACTGTTCCGTGAAATTCCGGCACCGAAAGGCGGTATGATGGGAGAACACGGCTACCACGAAGATCTGCTTCGAAACTATATGCCGCGTCTGGAGGAGGTTCCCTTTGACTCTGAGCGGAAACGCATGAGTACTAGATATCGTCTGCATGGGGTCAGTACCATTCTGACCAAAGGAGCGCCGGATGTTCTTCTTGAGCGCTGTGATTTTGTCCGGAAAAGCAGCGGAATTGTTCCGCTTGATCTGACAGAAAAAGAAAAAATCCAGAAAAAAATTGCGGAATTTTCCGGGCAGGGGCTGCGCGTGCTGGCATTCGCCTACAGAGAAAGTGAAGGACCGCTGACGATCGAAAGCGAAGAAAATCTGATCTTTCTTGGGCTGATAGCAATGATGGACCCGCCAAGACCGGAAGCAGTTCAGGCGGTAGCCGATGCAAAGCGTGCCGGTATACGAACCGTTATGATCACAGGAGATCATAAAATTACCGCAAGTGCCATCGCAAAAAAGCTCGGAATTTATCAGGAGGGAGATCTGGCAGTGACCGGCGGGGAGTTAGACGCCATGAGTGAGGAGGAATTGCTGGAAAAACTGGAAAAGATCTGTGTCTATGCCAGAGTATCGCCGGAACATAAGATAAGGATTGTGGAGGCATGGCAGAAAAAAGGACGAATCGTGGCCATGACAGGAGACGGTGTCAACGATGCGCCGGCATTAAAGCGTGCGGATATCGGTGTGGCAATGGGAATCACAGGAACAGAGGTATCCAAAGATGCAGCAGCCATGATTCTGCTGGATGATAATTTTGCGACAATCATTCAGGCTGTGGTCAACGGAAGAAATGTATACCGGAATATCAAGAATGCCATTCTGTTTCTTCTTTCCGGGAATATGGCGGCGATTCTTGCGGTGTTGTACACTTCGCTTGCAGGACTTCCGGTTCCGTTTGCACCGGTGCATCTGCTCTTTATCAACTTGCTGACGGATTCGCTTCCGGCAATTGCGATCGGGATGGAACCGGCAGATAAGACGCTTCTGAAAGAAAAACCAAGGGATCCATCCAAGGGAATACTGACAGGTTCGTTTCTCGGAAAAATTTTAGCAGAGGGAGCTTTGATTGCGTGTACGGTAATGACTTCCTATTATATAGGGTTACAGCAGAGTACCGCACTTGCAGCAACCATGGCTTTTGCAACGCTGACACTCGCGCGTCTGTTCCATGGGTTTAACTGTCGGACCAGGCAGTCTGTGGTACGGGCGGGGCTTTGGTCTAATAAGTACAGTATGGGAGCTTTTTTGTGCGGGGTGATCCTTCTTTGCCTGGTGCTTTGCGTTCCGGTTTTCGAGCGTTTATTTGATGTGGCAGAGATGGGAATGCCGTTGTATGGAAGTATCCTGCTTCTTGCATTTATACCGACACTTGTGATTCAGATTGTGAAAATGATTACAGAAAAAATACACGAATGTTTGTAATTTACTTCCTCTTTACTTTAGTGTGATAACATGATAATATGGTAAACATGTAGTAAACAGAAGAATTAATAATTGATGGAGGAACATTATGAAAAAGAAACTTGCAGTATTGTTAGTAGCTGCGTTGACACTTGGCATGACCGCCTGTGGTGCATCCAAAGGAGCAGGAGATACCGGAAAGAGTGAAAAAAGCACGGTATATGCAGTAGAGGCAGGATCTGCCGGAGAAGAAGCTGCAAAAGAAAAAGGATTTCAGTACAATTCCGTTTCTTCCCAGGCAGATGCCCTGATGGAAGTTGCTTCCGGAACATCCGATGCTGCGATCATTGATCTTTTGATGGCAGGTGCCATGATCGGAGATGGTACCAGTTATCCAAATCTGAAGCACACCGATGAACTTACCACCGAAGAGTATGGTGTGGGCTGCCGGAAAGGATCGGATCTTGCTTCTTATATCAATCAGGTGTTTGCCGATTCTTATAAAGACGGAAGTATGAAAAAAATTGCAGAAAAGTATGGCGTACAGGAAGCCCTTGTGGAGCAGAAAGATGCTACCTTTGAACAGTCCAAAAAAGACAGTGACGTGGATTATATCAAGGGAAGAGGAAAACTGGTTGTCGGTGTGACCGATTTCGAGCCGATGGATTATAAGGATAAAGATGGAAACTGGATCGGTTTTGATGCAGATATGGCAAAACTGGTTGGAGAAAAACTTGGAGTAGACGTAGATTTCGTAGAGATCGACTGGGATAATAAGGTCATGGAGCTTAATTCCAAGAATATTGATGTTGTTTGGAATGGAATGACACTGACCAGTGAGGTAACATCCGCAATGGAATGTACCAATGCTTATTGTAACAATGCACAGGTAGTTGTCGTACCAGAGGGGAAATAAATCATGTTCTGGACAGTAACACAGTCACTTTTGACAGGTCTTGCCACCACTTTTGAAATTTTTATACTGACACTTATTTTTGCGCTGCCGCTTGGACTGGTGCTGGCATTTGGGCTGCTCAGCAAGTTTAAGCCATTGCAGCGTCTGGTGCAGATTCTGGTCTGGATCATCCGTGGAACACCGCTGATGCTTCAGTTGATCATTATTTTCTATGGACCGGGGCTCTGGCTTCATACAACGGTGTGGAGCGGGAATGAGAGAGGGCGAATCACCGCAACCGTAGTGGCGTTTGTAATTAACTATGCGTGCTATTTTTCTGTGATTTTCCGTGGTGGAATCGAGGGAGTTCCGGCCGGACAGAGGGAAGCCGGACAGGTGCTTGGCATGACAAAGCATCAGATCTTTTTCAAAATCACGCTGCTTCAGATGATCAAGCGTGTCGTACCACCGATGTCAAACGAGATCATTACGCTTGTAAAAGATACTTCACTTGCACGTATCATTGCAGCCTATGAGCTGACTTTTGCCGGGGCAGCATTTATGAAATCCGACGGACTGACCTGGCCGCTGTTTTACACCGGAGTATTTTATCTTATTTTTATTGGTATTTTGACGCTTTTATTTAATTATATTGAGCGTAAGCTGGATTACTTTAAGTAGGAGGATAACATGGCAATCTTAGAGGTATCACATATTGAAAAACATTTCGGTAAAACGAATGTATTAAAAGATGTCAGTTTCTCCATGGAGGAAGGCACAGCGCTTGCAATCATCGGATCTTCCGGTTCCGGAAAGACAACGCTTCTGCGCTGTCTGAATTTTCTGGAGCGTCCGAATGGCGGAACGATTACGGTCAATGGAGAGACGCTGTTTGATGCAGCAACAGCCGGAACAGAAAAAGATGCAGATCTGCGCAGAAAGCGTCTGCATTTTGGCATGGTGTTTCAGTCATTCAATCTGTTCCCACAGTATACAGCGTTACAGAATGTGACACTTGCGGAACAACTTTTGGCACAGGAACGTCCGGATTTTAAACAGAATAAGAAAAAGATTTTAGAGGAAATTGATGCACACGGCAGACAGCTGTTAGAGCGTATGGGACTTGCGGAGCGTATGGATCATTATCCGCATCAGTTGTCCGGAGGACAGCAGCAGAGGGTGGCAATTGCGCGTGCACTTGCCTTAAAGCCGGATATTCTTTGTTTTGATGAGCCGACATCGGCACTTGATCCGGAGCTGACCGGAGAGGTTTTAAAGGTCATCCGCACACTTGCGGAACAGAAAACCACGATGATCATTGTTACGCATGAGATGGCATTTGCCCGTGATGTAGCAGATCAGCTGATTTTTATGGATGGCGGTGTGATTGTGGAGCAGGGAGACCCGCACCAGGTGATCGATCATCCGAAGGAAGAGCGTACAAAGCAGTTCCTGACAAGGTATGCGCAGGGATAATTTTTACAAAACACAATGAGATGGAAGCCATCGCAGAATCGTTACAGAAAACGAATCTGCGGTGGCTTTTTTGCATATTTTTTACAATCTTTTACAGTAGCGCGATAACACCGCAAATGGAAAAGAGGTATGATAATAACAGTAAGAATTGTAAATGATAGAAATGAAAAAGGAGTGCTTTTGCATGGTAAAAATTTATGTGGTAGATACCAATGTTCTGATTCAGGCGCCTTATGGATTGCAGTGTTTTGAAGACAATCAGGTGGTGCTTCCGGTAGTTGTACTGGAAGAACTGGACAATCTCAAAAAAGCGGAAGGGGAGATCGGCGCAAATGTCCGGACAACGATCCGGATGCTGGAGGAACTGCGGTTGCAGGGAGATTTGCTGGAAGGAGTAACGCTTCCGGGAGGAGGAACGCTTCGTGTAGAGAAAAACTATCGTGATGTCGAACTGCCTTCGGATCTTCCGGAGACCAAAAGTGATAACCGGATTTTAAAAGTATGTCTGGGATTATCGCAGGAGAAACCGGAGCAGGTGGTGCTTGTCACAAAAGATATTTTACTGCGCATCAAAGCACAGATTATAGGAATCAGGGCAGAGGATTTCCTGACCGAGCAGGTACTTGGACATGACGCACAGTATCGTGGAAGAATCTGCGTCTATGCACCGGAAGAAAACTTTAAGGATTTTAAGAAAAAGGGGATTCCGGTGGAAACCATATATCAGGTGGATGAAGAGGGAAAAACCGTCATTCCGCAGTTGTATGAGAATGAATTTGTAATTATCCAGAGTGACCAGTCCGCAAAGAAAACGCAGCTGGGAAGGGTAGAACACGGTGTGATCCGCAAACTGGAATACCGCAAGGCACAGCCTTATGGGGTAAGTCCGCGCAATGCCGGACAGTATTTTTTACAGGAGGCGCTCATGCAGCCGGCAGAGAAAGCACCGCTTGTGATTGTAAAGGGGATGGCAGGAACAAGTAAGACATTTTATTCGCTCGCTGTCGGTCTGGAAAAAATGCTGAATAATCCGACAGGAGAGTACAGAAGAATCATGATCTGCCGGCCGAATGCACAGTTTGATGAGGATATCGGATTTTTGCCGGGAGATGAGCAGGAAAAAATAGGACCGCTGATGCGCCCAATCATTGACAATTTAGAGCAGCTGATTGATTCCAATGAGCAGAGCCGCTATGAAAACGAGGCAGAGCTGCAGGATAAGGTGGAAGAAGTGTTTGACCGTGGAATTATTCAGGCGGAGGCGATGAATTTTATCCGTGGCAGATCCATTGTAAAAACGTATCTGATCATCGATGAGGCACAGAATATGACGCCGAATCAGATGAAGGGGCTGATTACCAGGGCTGGAAAAGACACAAAAATAATTCTGCTTGGAGATCCCAATCAGATTGACCGTCCGTTTCTGGATGAGAGGACCAATGGACTCAGTTATGCGGCGGAACATATGAAAGGAAGTCCTCTTTGCTGGCAGATCACTCTGACCGCGGAAGAATGTGAGCGTTCAAAGCTTGCGGCGGATGCGATCACACGAATGTAAGGCGGGACATCTGTGAACAGTTACCGATACGGATTTACAGAAAATGTATGATTACATACAGGCAGGTATGGAAAAAATAGAAAAAAGAAAGCAAGGAAACAGGTATGAAGGAAACAAAAAAAGAAACGAAAAAAGCAGCATGTGCTTTTTCGTATGACGCGATAAAAAAAGATGAAGAAATTAATTTACTGATCGAGCGTGGAAACCAGGTACTCGGCGAGCTGGGATTTACGGAACATTCCATCAAACACGCAACCAAAGTGGCGCAGGAAGCTGCCCGCATTTTAAAAGAACTGGGATACAGTGCGCATGAGATAGAACTGAGCAGGATAGCTGGGTATATGCATGATATCGGAAACAGCATTAACCGTAACGATCACGCCCATACAGGCGGCATCATGGCATATCAGATCCTCAAGGAGCGCAAAATGCCACTGTCAGATGCAATTATTGTGGCAACTGCCATCGGACAGCACGATGAGGCAACCGGTACAGCAGTGGATGCGGTTTCTGCGGCACTGATTCTGGCAGACAAGACAGATGTGCGCCGCAATCGTGTGCGGAATCAGATCATTGCCAATTTTGACTCCCATGACAGAGTCAATTATGCGGCACTGGGGTCGCATCTGGAAATTAAAAAGGAAAAGAAAGTGATCCAGATGGAACTGGAGATGGACGATACGATGTGCACGGTCATGGACTATTTCGAGATTTTTTTGCAGCGTATGCTGATGTGTAAACGTGCGGCAGAGGTGCTCGGATGCCGGTTTAAGTTTCTTGTAAATGGCAACAAGCTGTGTTGATTATAGGACTTATCGCCTATTGTGGTTAAATCCGGAAATGTTTACAATGGGAGAGTCGGACGAATTGTGGAGGGCAATCGTCTGTTAAAATGTAAACAAAAAGGAGAATACTATGAAAAAGAAATTAACAGCAATGATACTGGCACTTGCACTGTCAGCAGGTATACTGGCACCGGTACCGGCATATGCCGATGGAATTACGGTTGAGGAAACTTCCATGGACACAGCAACGGAGAAGGCGTTTGATACCGATTATACCGTAAAATGGGATGCGGATAAGGTATACTGGAATAAGGTTACGCTGGAGCAGCAGGGCATTCTTCAGATTCATTTGAATGAGGAGGATTCGAAATCCCTGGAAAATTATGATGTAGCTGTTTACACAGCCAAAGGGGAAAAGATCTGGAAGATCATGATGGACTGTGCAGGGGCAGCAGCAGATAATTATGTGGGGCTTGCAAAGGGAACCTATTATGTATCACTGCAATCGCATTACCAGTTTCAGCCTTCTACGACGTATCGTTTTTCGTTTGAAAAAAATAATACCTGTGAGATTGAGCCAAATGAGAAGAAAAATGATGCTGTAGATATGAAAGTAAACACCATGTATACAGGATTTATGGAGAATACTTATGCCGGCGAGAAAGATAATGATGATTTTTATGCCATTACATTGAAAAAGGGACAGAGTTATAAATTTATCTGCGATGCCGATTCTCATAAAGAGAAAACAACGATTGTAGATCTGGTTGGTAAAAAAACAGACATCAGGTATTCCTGGCCTTCTACGGAGGCTGATAAGTTCTGTGTGTCATCAGGAAAAGTTTTTGTTGCACCGTATACAGGAATTTATTATGCATACGTACATAATTATTACGGAAAACAGTACAAATACAAAATCGGAGTGGAAAAAATAAGTCTGAAAGCTCCGAATGTATCTGTTTCAGCAGGAAAGGAAAGTGCAAAGATAAGCTGGTCGAAGGTAAATAACTGCAGTTATGAGGTACAGTATGCAGCCAACAGTAAGTTTCAGGGAACAAAAACAGTAAATGTTTCCGGTAAGAAACGATCGACTGCGATCAAACATCTTACTTCAAAAAAGAAGTATTATGTGCGCGTCCGTTCCTGTGTAAGGACAGATAATGACAGCAATAAGAAGGCATATTCTGCATGGTCAAAAGTAAAGACCGTTACCGTAAAATAAGAATAATAGACAGAATGAAAACCGTTGCAGCCGCAGCGGTTTTTTGTCTGAATATAGGATGAAATTTGTTCTTTACAAATAATAAATAAAAGCATATGATACTTTTATAAAATACTTTATTTAAGAGGAAGATTATGCCGGAAAAAAGAGAAAAACGCAATATAGCAAGAACTGAAATTATTAATTACATGTTGAACCATTCCGTTACATCAAAGGCAGAACTGGCAAAAGAACTGGGGCTTAGTATGCCTACAGTTCTGACAAATGTCAATGAGCTGATTGCAAAGGGACTGATTGTAGAAAATGGAGAGTATGCATCTACCGAGGGAAGAAAAGCCAAAAGCATAGGAATTAACAAGGAATATTGTAGGTCAATGGGGCTTGTAATTACCGCTAATCATCTGGAAATGGTACTCGTAAATCTGGGATATGAAATCGAACATCTGAAACGTGTCCGTTTAAAATTTTCACCGGATATTGATTATAGTGTAAAAATCGCCGGGCAGGTACAACAGTTTCTGAAAGAATGCAAAACGGAGAAAGATATTTTAGGGATTGGAATTGCAATTCCCGGAATTATTGATCAGAATGAGAAGACAGTTCTAAAATCGCATGCTCTTCAGGTAGAAAATTACAGTCTGCGTTTTTTGGAACAGGCATTGGGATTTCCTGTTTATTTTGAGAATGATGCCAATTCTGCTATGCTTGCGGAAGATACACAAAAATATAACA
>DLQV01000162.1 GCA_002474415.1 Lachnospiraceae bacterium UBA7598 | reverse complement strand
TGCTTCTGATGCAGTGATCAAAGCAGGACAGAAGACAGTTGGTATCTGGTGGCAGATAAAGACGTACCACGTCAGCCTTCTTATTTGCAATATGATCTAAAAATCCCGGGTCCTGATGGGTAAATCCATTGTGATCCTGCTGCCATACATTCGAAGTAAGGATCAGGTTCAAAGAAGCAATTGACTGTCTCCACGGAAGCTGATTACATACCTTTAACCATTTTGCATGCTGTGCGCACATAGAATCTACTACACGGATAAATGCTTCATAACTTGCGAAGAATCCATGACGTCCTGTCAGAAGATATCCTTCCAACCATCCCTCACACATATGCTCACTTAACATAGAATCCATGACACGTCCATCCGCTGCAAGGAATTCATCGGTATCAAGCTTCTTATTATTCCAGTCACGGTTTGTCTCCTCGAAGACTTTCATCAGACGGTTTGACATCGTCTCATCCGGTCCGAAAATACGGAAGTTCTTGGAATCCTCATTCAGTTTGAAGATATCACGGACAAATCCGCCAAGCTCAACCATATCCTGTGCCTCAACGCTTCCCGGTGCCGGAACATCCAGCGCATAATCACGGAAATCAGGAAGTCTTAAGTCACGTAACAACTTACCACCGTTTGCATGTGGGTTAGAACCGATTCTACGGTCACCTGTTGGTGCGAGTGCTTTCAGTTCTGGAATCAGCTTTCCGTTCTCATCAAACAGTTCTTCCGGATGGTAGCTGAGTAACCACTCTTTTAACATTTCCAGATGCTCTGGCTTGTCCATCATAATCGGAACCTGATGCGCACGGAACGATCCTTCGATCTGCTTTCCATCAACTACCTTTGGACCTGTCCATCCCTTCGGGGTACGAAGTACGATCATTGGCCACTTTGGTCTTGTGGTATCATGGTTTTCTCTTGCGTTCTTCTGGATTGCCTTGATCTCATCCATAACGGTATCAAGGGTCTCTGCCATCTTACGGTGCATGGTCATTGGATCATCACCCTCTACAAAATATGGCTTCCATCCACATCCATCGAAGAAATGCTCAAGTTCTTCATGGGAAATACGTGCAAGAATGGTTGGGTTACTGATCTTATATCCATTTAAGTGAAGGATTGGAAGAACCGCTCCATCTGTCTCCGGATTTAAGAACTTGTTACACTGCCATGAAGTTGCAAGAGGTCCAGTCTCAGACTCACCATCTCCTACGATACAAGTAGCGATCAGATCCGGGTTATCAAACACTGCACCAAAGGAATGTGCCAGAGAATATCCCAGCTCACCACCTTCGTTGATGGAACCTGGAGTTTCCGGAGCTACGTGGCTGGAAATTCCTCCTGGGAAAGAGAACTGCTTACACAGTTTCTTCAGTCCATCTAGATCCTCTCCGATATTTGGATATACCTCGCTGTATGTACCTTCCAGATAGGTATTGGCTACAAAGAAGTTTCCGCCGTGTCCCGGACCTGAAATTAAGATCATATCCTGATCATACTTTTTGATCACACGGTTTAAGTGTACATAGACAAAGTTCTGTCCCGGTACGGTTCCCCAGTGACCAACGATCTTTTTCTTTACCTGATCTCTGGTAAGTGGCTCGCGAAGAAGAGGATTATCCAGCAGATACAGCTGTGCAGCACCAAGGTAATTGGCTGCACGCCAGTAGGCATCCATCTTCTTCAGGTAATCTTCGGTTAACGGCTGTTTTTCAACAACATCTGACATCCTGACTGTCCTCCTGTAAAATCATATTATCATTAGATGCCTATATTTTAGGAAATCCGCCCCTATTCCACAATTTCCTATTCCCATTAATTTTTCCGAAAGTTACCCATTCCGACTTATATTTGCTTTTGTTTATTTGTTTTTTCTGTTTATTTTTGTTTGAATATTACAAAACCAAAAGTATATGCAAATGTAATCCGCCAGACTTACAGTTTCCCATACACTTCCATCGGGACATAAGCCTTTATGGAAATTCCCTCTGGTACATACTCTTCCGAGACAAGTTCCCCCTTGCTTCGTACAAGCTGCAATACCCCTGCCTGTGCATAGGGAATCACCCGCTCAATATAAATCTTATCCTCCCTCAGCATTTCCTGCAGCGCATCCTTTACTGCATCCAGTCCGACATTTTCCGCTGCGGAAATCTGAAGAACATGATCCGCACGGAAATCCTGTAGTGGATCCTCATCCGTTCTGGCATCGATCTTATTAAAAAGAGTCAGAATCTTTTTATTTTTAACACCGAGGTGATCGAGTGTCTCATAGACAATATACATCTGCTTATCGCGCTGCGGATTGGAAGCATCCACCACATGAATAATATAGTCCGCATATTTTGCTTCTTCTAACGTACTTTTAAATGCCTCGATCAGATGATGCGGCAATTTCCGTATAAAACCTACCGTATCCGTCAGCAGCACCTGCTGGTGTCCTTCCAGTTCTAGCATCCGCGTGGTCGGGTCTAGCGTTGCAAACAGTTTATCTTCTTCCAGAACCTCTGCATCCGTCAAATGGTTTAAAAGTGTAGATTTTCCGGCATTCGTGTATCCGACAATCGCCACAACTGGAACTGCATTGCGCTCTCTTTTTGCTCTTGCAATTTCACGGTGCTTGACCACTTCTTTTAATTCCCGGTTCAGCTGGGCGATTCGGTCATTGATCAGGCGGCGGTCTATCTCAAGCTTTTTTTCTCCAGGTCCACGCGTACCGATTCCGCCACCCAGACGGGACATAGATCTGCCAAGTCCGGTCAGTCTGCTCAGACGGTACTTCAGCTGGGCCAGTTCTACCTGGATCTTTCCTTCACTGGTTGTCGCGCGGGCGGCAAAAATATCCAGTATGATAAGCGTCCTGTCCATCACCTTGGTATCCAGCATTGTTTCCAGATTTTTTAACTGTGCCGGGGACAATTCATCATCGCAGACAATTCCCGTTGCCCCCGTGCGCTCTAAAAGCTCTGCAATTTCTGCCACTTTTCCGGTTCCCACATAGGTTCCCGGATGGATCAGCTCCCGTTTCTGGATCAGTGTACCGGCAACCGATGCCCCCGCCGTTTTTACCAGTTCGGCAAGCTCAGCCAGTGAATCTTCTGCGTCATCTCCATCCTGCTCGCTTACACCTACCAGAATGACTCTCTCTTTTAAATCCTCTAAAACAATTGGTTCGCCCATTATCTTGTCTCCAAAAATGTATTTTCGTGTTTTGCTTCCTCATCGTCCGGATAAGCTTTTAAATATTCCTTTATCATCTTTTTGGCAGAATCAAAGTCGCCGCTGTACTCATATGCCGCAATGGCGCTTTTCATCAAATTCTGCTTATTCGGCACCTTCTCCAGTTCCAGACCGGAATTAAAATACGTCAGTGCATTCTTATAGTTTCCATCCTGCATCTCCTGCATACCAAGCTCATACAGATCATAGGATGTTGCTGCACCACTCTTAATATACTCTGTAATACATTTTTTAGCCTTGTCTTTATCTCCGTTCGCCTCATATGCCAGTCCGAGGTAATACGATGCCAGCATCTGCTTATGTTCTTTTGCTTTTTCCAGGTAACTGATGGCATCTTTATTTTCGCCGAGCAGATAACTGATTCTTCCTTTGTACAGTTCATCTTCCGGCTTATCTCCTTTGATCTCCATTGCCGCCGACAGATATTTCTGTCCTTCATCTTTTTTCTCGTGCCGGTTCAAAGACTCATAGATTCCAATGTAGATTTCATAATTTTTTTTGCCATGCTGCACAGCACTCTCAAAATCTGCCATGCCCTTTGTTTCCTCTCCCATATCCATATAAAGATCTCCGCGCAAATAGTATGCGCGCGCATCCTTATTATATTTGATAATGGCATCATACGTTGCAAGTGCATCTTTTGTCTTTCCGTCCAGTGCCTGTGCTTTTGCCTTATAAAAACAGATATCTAACTCTTTCTCCCCTATATGCCCGATCGACTCTCCCAGCGCATTCTGAAATGCCTTGATCGCATCTTCATACTTACCGCTCTCCATGCAGGTAATTCCATACTGCCGGTAGGCATCCTGTTCCTTTGTATCTTTCGTTCCGCATCCGATCACAGACAGTGCAAACACTGCTGCAAGCAGCACGGAAATGATTCGCTTCTTCATGTTCTATTCTCTCTTTCTGAAAACTACTTTTATTTTTTTACCGCAATCTGTTTCGTTCTTAAAGCATCCTTTTCCAGAATCGCATCTATGATCGCATGCATCTCAGCAGTCAATGCCTCTAACCTCCAGTCCGGCAGGTTATATTTCGGGTGCTTCTCAAACGCAAACTCCCGCAGACCGATCAGCGTCTTTCTCGTCTCCGGAGTCAGACATGCCACCGCTATATTTACCCAGTTGTCACCGATACGCGGTCCATGCTCCCGGTAATAAGTACCACCGTAGATAAATTCGTCCGGCTCCACTGCATAGGGAAGCAGTGCAAGGTTATGGTCAAACAGCGGTGCCATTCCCTGAATTTCAAGTGTCCTGTTGTCGATCAGAAAACCAAAATTATTTTTGTGCCGATCTGCATTCATGATCACGGCATCAAGGACAAACATTTTTTTTATTTCCGTTTCCACACCAAGTTCCTGTGCTTTCTTCAAAATGCCGGACACCGTTGTATTTCCGGTATCTATTGCCGCATATGGAAGAAATCCGTATTCTTCCGATGTAAAAATATCACATACCGAACAGATCCGGCTGTTGTATGTCCGGAGTCCATAACGGACAAACTGATCCG
>DLQV01000220.1:7882-8169 GCA_002474415.1 Lachnospiraceae bacterium UBA7598 | reverse complement strand
AATTAGGAAATATGTTAGGCAGGAAGTTTATTTAGAGGGAGTGGTCAATATGCCTTTTTTGCAAGTAAATGTAGAGCAGGAAATTCAAAAGCAAAGAGAGAACGATCCGGAGTTTAAAAAAATATGGGATGAGTCCCGTGCAGAGTATAGATTGATTGGTGAAATGATTTCTTTACGTAAAAAGAAAAAAATTACACAAAAGGAATTAGCTATGCTGACAGGGAATAAACAACAGGTTATATCAAGGATTGAAAGGAAAGAAAGTATCCCGACAATTCGGGCATTTA
>DLQV01000220.1:0-7848 GCA_002474415.1 Lachnospiraceae bacterium UBA7598 | reverse complement strand
TCGTATCTTAGATGCTCTCGGGTATGAATTACAGATTGTAAAAAAGAAGTCAGTGTAATATATAATTTAAATTGGTGTCCAAATAGCATTTAACAGAAATGTTAGATGCTATTTTTTTACAAAAACACATCCGCCCGTCACATCCCGCCAGAAACCGGTAGTATACAGATAAGAAGGGAGGAATCATCATGGAAGATACTGCAATCATCCGCTTATTTCAGGAGCGGTCACAGCAGGCAATTGCCGAATTGTCCCAGAAATACGGAAAACTCTGTCAGAGCCTGTCCCGCCGGATCTTAAATAACGAAGAGGATGCAAAAGAATGTGTTAATGATACGTGGCTTGGTGTGTGGAACAGCATCCCACCGCAGACCCCGAATCCGCTGGTCTCCTATGTCTGCAGGATTACCCGCAATCTGTCCGTCAAAAGGCTGCGGTATAACATGGCGGCAAAGCGCAACAGCTATTACGATGTATCGCTTGCGGAACTGGAAGAATGTATTCCGGCAGCGCAGGAGCAGGAGCCGTGGGAAGAACAGGAAGTGACGAAAGTTCTGGAACGCTTTTTACGGGAACTGGATACCGGCAGCCGCGTGATGTTCGTCAAACGGTACTGGTATGCGGAGTCTGTCGCACAGATTGCGGAAACGTTTGGGATGAAAGAAAACAGTGTGTCCGTAAAACTGATGCGTCTGCGCAAAAAGCTGAGAAAGAAACTGGAGAAGGAGGGTGTGGTGTTATGAGAAAATCCGAAAAATTATCCGATGCAATCGGTGGAATCAGTGATGACATTATAGAGGAAGCGTATACATATGAGCCAAAACATGACATGCACCACAGAAAGGCTTCTTTTAAATGGAGAGCAGCTGCAGCAGTTCTTGCCATGCTTGTTCTGGCGGGAGTCGGTGTGTCCGTAGGGGGAGGAACTTCCTTTTTCCGGCTTGGAACAATTGTTTCCAGATTTACGGGGAAGGCTGCAAAGGTGGTTTACCGTATCCAGGGAATTCCGGTAACACAGCAGGAAATCCAGGCAGGAGTGGCATTGCGTGTGGAAAACGGAGAAACGGTAAAAACCGCAAAAAAAGAGGTTATAAAAGATATTATTACAAAAAAGACGTTGTATGCACTTGCAAAAAAGAACGGATGTACTGTGTCGGATCAGGAATATGATGATTATGCAAAACTGCTGAAGACACAGATGAACAAAGCGGAGAACCGGAAAGAAATCCGTGATTTTTATGCAGGATTCGGTGGCGAGAGTGCTTACTGGAAGAATATGGAGCCGGTTATTCGTCAGAATCTTGCGGTGCGCAAGTATATAGACAGCCAGACAGGAACGCAGACGGAGGAAGAAATCAAACAGGAGGCATATGAAAGCGGTGCAAAGCAGACGGATCTGGATGCATTTGAACAGGTGGTGGAAGATGTCTGTGAAGAGATTGGCGATTATCTGAAAACACTGCAGAGATAATATTTTGCCGGATATATGGAGAAATTCCGGAAAGTGTCCGATATATAGAATAAGATTATGAAAAAAATAAAGGGGGAATTATCATATGTCATTGACGATTCAGGCACCACATGCTAACATGAATGGATACGAAATCGGAAACGATGAAACGCGCAAAAACGGAGTATCCGACAAAGGAACAATATATGCCGGAGATCTGCAGTTTGCCCAGACCACAGGCAATGCTGTCAGCGACAAGAAACAGAGCGCCCAGAAACAGGCGATGAAGCTGATCCGGGATGCATGGGACAGTGATAACAAGGCGGTAAGCCAGCGGGATCAGATGGCGCAGCAGAAAGAGGAAAAACTCAAAGAAGTCCGTGAGTGTGACGAGGAGCTGAAGCAGGTTCGCGAGAGTAAAGAAATCGTGCGGCAGAGTTATGGGGTGGACCCGGATTCCCAGGAGCAGAAAGACTTAGAACTGCTGGAGAAATATCAGGATTATCAGAAAGGTGTGCAGACGGATGACTTTTCCCAGGAAGAGATTGACCGTTTGAAAGAACTGCAGAACACTCCTCTGACCGATTATCAGACCAAGGCATTACAACTGAATGCACAAAGGGATGCCATTCTGAACAAGAAAGACAGGGCGCAGCGTAAAGTGACATCTCTGACTGAGGCAGCGGCAGATGCAAAGCTTGATCAGCTGAAATCACAGGATATGCAAAAAGCGCAGGATGCAGCGGATGAACTGCTGGATGCTTCCAATAAAGATGCTTTCGGCATGCTGATACAGGATGCGGTAGACAACATCGATGAGAAGCAGGAAGAAGAGAAAAAGAAAGCAGAGGAAGCGCAGGAGAAGCGCGACGAGCAGCAGGAAAAGATTGACGAAAAGAAAGAGGAAAAACAGCAGCAGGAGAAGATTATTGAGGGATCTGTCGAGGCAGACAAGCTGGAGGCAGATGTAACGGTGGATCAGAAGGGTACGAGTAAGATGGAGGAAGCGCAGCAGCACATCCAGACAATTCTTAAGAAGAACAATCTCGTAAACGAAGATCTGAAGGGGATTAAAATTGACTTGAATTTTTAATGCCAGGAGGATGAGGTGTGATGCAATCCGGTGAAGGTATGACCATGCAGGAAGCAGAACAGGAAATCAAATATTATCAGGAAATTTTTCAGGTGGTACGTCTGTTAAAGGGAGAAGATGTTGAGCGGACTTTTTGCCAGACAGGGAGAGATCTGTCAGAAAATATGCAGGATGGATGTCCGTGCTATAGTTTCTGGAAGAAAAATTGCCCGTGCGAAAACTGCAGTTCCTATAAAGCGTTACGGGAAAAGAAGCAGACGATTAAGTTGGAATTCCTTGAAACAGAAATCTATCAGGTGATTTCCCGATATATGGAAATTGATGGGCAGCCATACGTCATGGAATTGATCAATCATCTGGAGGATGACACCTTAATCGACATATCCGGCAGAGAAAAACTGGTCAATAAACTGACCGGATATAATGAAAAATTATATAAAGATGTCCTGACCGGAGTTTATAATCGTCTGTATTTTGAGGAAGAGATAAAAATGTGGACGGGAAATGCCGGAATTGTCGTGATTGATGTGGATGATTTCAAGCTCTGCAATGACACGTACGGACATCTGACCGGAGATATGGCACTTGCAACAGTTGCCAGTACCATTCGACGCTGTATCCGGAAAGAGGATACGCTGGTGCGCTATGGCGGGGATGAATTTGTTCTTGTGCTGCCGGAGATCAAAGAAGGCGGTCTGGTAGAGAAACTGCAGGAAGTACAGGAAAAAATCCAACATGCAGTGATTCCCGGATATTCCAACATTCAGCTTTCCGTCAGTATGGGTGCAGTGATTTCGCAGAATGAGTCCGTTGAGCACGCAATGCTTCGGGCAGATAAGCTGATGTATCAGGCAAAAAGAAAGAAAAACATGATCATCACCGAGAATAACATGATTGATCATGAGGGAAAGATATGTACACAGAAACAGCCGGAAGAAATGGTTCCGGAGATTCTTGTAGTCGATGACGAGGAAGTCAACCGGGCGCTTCTGGATATGATTTTCTCGAAGGATTATCAGGTCCTGCATGCAGAGAGTGGAGAAAAATGTGTAGAAATACTGGAACAGCAGGCAAATAGTATTTCATTGGTTCTGCTGGATGTGGTATTGTCGAAGATGAATGGATTTGACGTACTGACGTATATGAATAAAAATCACTGGATTGAGGATATTCCGGTAATTATGATGTCCGGAGCCGATGCCCCGGAGACCGTGAAGCGGGCATATGCACTTGGTGCCGTGGATTTTGTCAGCAAGCCATGTGATGCACAGATCGTTTATCAGCGTGTGACGAACACCATGAAATTATATGCGAAGCAGCGTCGGCTGACCTCCCTGATTACCGCGCAGATCAACGAAAAAGAGAAAAACAGTGAGATGCTGATTCATATTCTGAGCCATATTGTGGAGTTCCGAAACGGAGAGAGCGGAAGTCACGTGATCCACATTCATAAGCTCACAGAGATGCTTCTGGAGAGACTGGCGCAGAAAACAGAAAAGTATCATCTGGATGGAGATACAAGGGCTATGATCGCACTTGCTTCGTCTTTGCATGATATTGGAAAAATCGGTGTGGATGAAAAAATCCTAAATAAACCGGGAAAACTGACAAAAGAAGAATTCGAGATTATGAAAACGCATACCGTCATCGGTGCAGAAATGCTGGAACAGCTTGGCGTTTATCAGGACGAGCCACTGGTAAAGATTGCGCACCAGATCTGCCGCTGGCATCATGAGCGCTACGATGGAAAAGGCTATCCGGATGGACTTGTGGGAGATGAAATCCCGATTTCCGCACAGGTAGTTTCTGTAGCGGATGTGTACGATGCGCTGGCGAGTGAGCGTGTTTATAAGAAAGCAGTACCGCATGAAAAGGTACTGGAAATGATCCTGCATGGGGAATGCGGACAGTTTAATCCGATCCTCATAGAATGTCTGCAGGAGATCAGTTCGCGAATCAGAAGCGAATGTTATGATGAGGAATAGGAGACCTGATATGTTAGACCAGAATACATTTACAGAAACCATACGTGCGGTACAGGATATTATCCGCACTTCGGCGGAGCCGATGACAAGAGAGGAGATCCTTTCCTATTTTAAGGATATGGATTTGAATGCACAGCAGGAAGAGATGGTGTTAGAGTTTCTGTCAACACCGCATGATGATCCGCAGTCGGAAGAGAACAAACCGGAAACAAATGAAGCAGAATATGAGGAGACTGCAGAGAAAGAAGAAACCAAAGAATCTTCTTCGCAAAAGGAATCCGCAAAAGATTCCGTCACCGATAATATTTCCACTTCTCCCATGTTTCAGATGTATCTGGAGGAACTGAAAGATATTCCGGCGTATACCGAGGAGCAGCAGATTGATATGTATAAGAAGCTGCTGGCCGGGGAAGAGAGCATGGTACACGCGATCTCCAATGCATGGCTGCGCAATGTGCTGGAAGTAGCAAAGAAACTGGCAGTTTCTCCGGAAGGATTTGAGGATATTGTGCAGGAAGGAAATATGGCGCTTTTTCTACGTCTGAGCGACCTGTGCGGCAGCCACGAAAAAGTGGATGTGGAAGAGGAACTTCTTACCGCGGTGGAAGAAGCGATGAAATCCTGCATCCGGGAACAGACCGGTGAGGATGAGAATGAAAATTCCGTGGTTGGAAAAGTTGCGCTGGTAAGTGAAGCGGTGAACTATCTGAAAAAACAGAACGGTGCACAGCCAACGCAGAAAGAAATTGCGGATTATGTTAAGATTCCGGAAGATGAGCTTGCGGATATTCTTTATATGATTGATAAGGCGAAAAAAGATTCCTGATCGAGGAACGAAACAGCCCCCCTATTTGACGGGAGGGCTGTTTTTATTTTGGTTTTTAAAAAATGCCGCAAAACGAATCAATAAAGATTGGACGAAATACAAAACTATGCTATAATTCTATTGAATAAAAGTGCAGAAATCTGTAATAATAACCGATAGAAGGAGGCACATGGTATGGAAATTAAGAGAAATATCTATTTAAATAAGCTTATCAGCAAGAAACACAACGGATTGATTAAGGTGGTAACCGGCATTCGGCGTTGTGGAAAATCATATCTGCTTTTTAATCTGTTTAAAGATCATCTGCTGGCAGAGGGAGTGGATCCGCGGCATATTATAGAAATTGCCTTTGATTCTTTTGAAAATAAAAAATTTCGTGATCCGGAGGTTTTGTATCCTTATATGAAAGAACAGATTCAGGATGAGGATATGTATTATGTGCTGTTGGATGAGGTTCAGCTTCTGGATGAATTTGAAGCTGTGCTTAACAGTCTGATCCGTATGAAAAATGTGGATATTTATGTGACAGGAAGCAATGCACATTTTCTTTCAAAAGATGTAATTACGGAATTTCGCGGCAGGGGAGATGAAGTTCATATGTACCCGCTCAGTTTCGCAGAGTTTATGTCTGTTTATCCGGGGACAAAGGAAAATGGCTGGCGGGAGTATGTGGTATATGGCGGGCTTCCGCTTGTCTTGAATTTTAAAACGCCGGAAGAAAAAATTACATTTTTAAAGGCGCTGTTCGAGGAAACTTATATTTCAGATATTGTAGGCAGACATAAGATCCGGAACCGTGCGGAATTAGAGGAACTTTTAAATATTCTTTCTTCTGCCATCGGTTCACTCACAAATCCGACAAAGCTGTCAGCGACGTTTAAGAGTATGAAGCAGAAGAGTATCAGTGCCGGTACAATCAAAAATTACATTGATTATCTGTGTGATTCCTTCTTGATTGACAGTGCGATACGGTATGATATCAAAGGAAAAAAATATATTGATACACCTGTAAAATATTATTTTACGGATATGGGACTTCGCAATGCACGGCTCAATTTCCGCCAGTTGGAAGAAACGCATACTATGGAAAACGTTATTTTTAACGAATTAAAACTCCGGGGATTCAATGTCGATGTGGGAGTTATTGAAATTAATAGTACCAATGAAAGGGGAAACAGTGTGCGCAAGCAGCTGGAAATTGATTTTGTCTGCAACAAAGGATCAAAGCGTTACTATATTCAGTCGGCTTATGCGATGCCTGATCAGGCAAAGATGGAACAGGAACAACGTTCTTTGATGCTGACAGGGGATGCCTTCAAAAAAATCATTATTACGAAGGATTCGCCGGGGCCTTACTATAATGAGGACGGGGTTCTTGTTATGAATATCTTTGATTTTCTGCTTGATGAGAATATGCTCAATTATTGATTCTTCTGCCTTATCAGAATGTAAATATAAATGTGTTACTGTACCGTTAGATGGATATGTGTATGGCGGACTGTTTAGAAAAAATTTCAATTGGAAATTGCGGTGAACTGATGAAGTTTACCGCTTTTTTATTTTCTTGCAACAAAAATATACCTCCGATACACTGTATAGATAGGAGGGCCTTCCATGGATGAACGTTTATTAGTAAAAAGGGCAAAGCGCGGGGATACCGCAGCGTTTGCCGAATTGTATGGGACAATTTATAAGAGGCTGTATCGGTTTGCGCTGTATACGCTTGGAAATACACAGGATGCGGAGGATGTGGTCAGTGCCGCTGTGGTGGAAGCATTTGAAAATATCGGAAAATTGCGGAAGGAAGATGCTTTTTCCGCCTGGATGTATCGTATCGTGGCAAATATGTGCAAACAGAAAATGCGGGAATACTATCAACGGGGAGAAGAACTGACGGAAGAAAACGGTGGCTGGGACGGCTATGTATGGGGTGATACCCGTGAGGAATATATGGAAGTCCGGCGTGCGTTTCTTACGATGGATGAGGAGGACCGCATGATTGTGGGAATGCATGTCTTCGGTGGATATAAGATGCGGGAGATTGCGCAGATCCTTGCAATGAATGAGAATACTGTGCGGTCGAGAGAACATCGGGCGTTGCAGCGGATGGAAAAACAGCTGAAGGGATTGAGGTGAGAATATGCAGGAACAGAACCTGGAAGAATGGAAAGAGAAAATAGACAGATCTGCAGAGCAGATTACCGTGCCGGATACTCTGACACCCGGGGCTGTGCAGCAGATGCTGGAGAAGAGGAAAAACCAAACATCCGGTGGCAGGAAAGAACACAGACATTACCGGAGGTTTGCCGAGATTGCGGCAGCAGTTGCAGTGCTGGTGATTGCGGCCGGAACCTATGGATGGAATAAGTATGGAACTGATAATGCGCAATCGAAAAAGGCTGCTCTTTCCGTAACAGAAGTTGCCGACAGTACGCAGGATACAGAGAAGAAAGAACAAATTGGCGCATTTACGCTGGCAAAAAGTTACCAGGAT
>DLQV01000180.1:3189-5031 GCA_002474415.1 Lachnospiraceae bacterium UBA7598 | reverse complement strand
TTCATACCACAGCTGCTGCTCGTTCTGTGCAATTGCCGGATACATGGAAGCTGTCACATCCCGGTATATATTCGGGATTCCTTCCTCCTGCGCCCCCAGTACCCCCGGCACATAAAGATTAAGCACTCCGTTATAAAATTTCAGGGACAGATTCTGCCCCAGAAACTGCACCAGTCCGCCACCCCAGCAATACGCAAAGGCGCAGACCAGCACAAAATCTATCGTCACCAGAAAAAGAAGCAATCGTCTCCTCACCCTATCACCACCTTGAGAGAATTATATGCCTTTTCTTTCGTCCCTATTCCTCTTTATCTCCCAGGAGTGCAATATTGAGTCCCTCCGAAATCAGAAAACTTAAACTTTTGATCGAGTCATCAATGTTTTTCGGTGTGACAAAAAGACCATTCAGCTGTGGCGAGAGCAGTTCCCTTGCCAGTTCCTGCCGCTCCCTCTCATCCAGCTTCTGCAGATCCGAAAGCGATAATGCGGAAATAAATTCCGTCATGGCATCCGAGACAATCGTTGCCGCATCCACGACCGTCGGCACACCGAGGGAAATCACGGGAACGCCCACACTTTTGCGGTTGATGGCATTGCGGTGATTGCCGATTCCGCTTCCCGGCGTGATTCCCGTATCCGTCAGCTGGATCGTCCGTCCCAGCCGCCGGATGCTTCTTGCCGCCAGCGCATCGACCGTGATCAGAAAATCCGGTTTCGTCTCTTTTACCACACCCTTTAAAATCTCCACACATTCCATGCCGGTCTGGGCCATAACCCCCGGCACGATTCCGCTGACTTTTCCCACATCTTCTCTCTGGAATGCGTACTTTCCGAATTCATTCAGGATGTGGCGAGTGATAAATAAATTGTCCACCACTCTCGGTCCCAGCGCATCGGGCGTCACTTCCCGGTTGCCCAGTCCGACAACCAGCGCCGCGACTTCCAGCCCCTTTTTTAAATTTTTTTCAATCTCTTTTCCCGGCAAAAGATTCCGCATGATCTTTGCCAGTTCCAAAGAAATATCCCTGTGATATCCGGCATCTTCCTCGATCATCTCCGGCGCCTCGATCGTAATGTATGTCCCCTTTGGCCTTCCCATCGCAACGGATGCATTCTCGGTCTCGATAATCACCGTACTGACAATCACTCCATTTTCCCGCCGTTCTTCCAGAACACGGATGCCACGCATATCTGCCTGGTCTTCCTGCAGCCGCTCCTGTGATTCGAGTGCCAGATCCGTGCGGATCGGATAACTATTTTCCAACATGCCTCTTCCTCCCCTTTTACCATATGCATTTTTGCAAAAATGGTTTCTGGCGATAGTATGTACGGCATGGATTTTTTTATGCCCGCGATTGTTTTTTATGTCTGCACGAAGAGCCCGGCTTTTTAAAGCCAGGCCCTTCATTTTCTAAAATAATTTATTTTATTACTTATTTTACGGTAACTTTGATCTTCTTATATACACTATTGTTTGCCAGTACATAAATGGTACAGCTTCCTGCACTCTTTGCAGTGATCACGCCGTCACTGTTGACCTTTGCCACCCTGGCATCGGTTGTGTAATAGCGGAACTCTGCGGTATGCAGCAACGGTTTCTTTTTGCCATTCTCCAGCCTGATCTTCGCCTGGATGGTAAAGGTCTGTTTCTTTGTCAAGACAACATCTGTCTTATTTACAGAAACGGATTTTGCGTTGGTCTGCTTATTGTCAAGCATTGCCACATGTAAATAGTTGGATTTTGCAATGTAAACTTTCTTTCCGTCTACCATCTTGTAGGCAACGACAAAGTATTTGTACTTCTCACTGTTTTTCAGCTTCTTCTGTGTTACGGTGATCTTT
>DLQV01000180.1:0-3116 GCA_002474415.1 Lachnospiraceae bacterium UBA7598 | reverse complement strand
TATGCCTCATAGCCGTCGGCATCCTTTACTTTCAGCCAGCTTAACGTGATCTGCTTCTTTCCACCCTTGCCCTTTGCAAGAAGGATCGGAAGTTTCAGCTTCGATACCTGATTTCCATTTAACTTTGACTGGTCGGTGACGTCGCTCTTGTTGTCATCCGGCTTCTGTGCATTCTTCTTTACAAATACTGCAGAAATCGTATGCTTTTCTGTCACGTTGGTAAAGGTATAGCTTGTAACTGCACCGACACTCTTTCCGTCTACCAGAACATCTTTGATTTCATAACCGTCTGCCGGAGTGACCGTATAGGTTATGGTATCACCCTTTGTGATATCGCCGGTTTTGCTTGCGGTGATTTTACCGCCTTCACTGGTGGCAGTGGTAATTTTAACCGTCGGTTTTGCCGGTGTCGTATTTCCAGAGCTGCTGCTTCCAGAACCACTGTTCTTCGGCTTGTCCGCATAGGCAATCGCATATGTCGAAAACTTATTTGTTGCAAATGAAAACTCATTTGTCGTACTGTTAAAGTTTCCAGTGATTGTACTAACTTCACTATTATGTAAACGGATAATCTCGTAATTGCGCACCATGGATGCTTTATGATTTATCAGATTATCTGGTATTACAATTGTGATTTGAATTGGTGTATTTGTCTGTGTAACTTGTTTTTTTGTTTCTCCATCAATCTGCTTAAACATATCAACATCAAAATATTGCAGCTGTGCATTCTCTCCCAACTCTTTCTTTGCAACATTTTCTACATTAGTCTGATCCGCCGATGAAATCTTTGTCATATCAGTGTCTGAAAACTGTAACCAGACATTAACATTTTTTCCTCTTTCAATTGAGTTCTTCTCTGATTGTGTAAAAAGCTTATCATCTTCTTTCAATTCCGTCTTCGTGTTGTCAAGAGTTCCCTCTTTGATTGGTGCATTTGCTTCAATTTCTACGGTTTTATTCAGATTTCCAATGTAACAGCAGCACTTCCATGATACGGATTGCATCCCCGACTGGTAACCTAATAATAGACTGTATAAGTTCCTGCATTTTTGTACACCGGACTTTCTGTTAAGGTATAGCTACCTTCCGTTGTGCCATACCGAACCTTAGCACCATCTGCAAGTCCTTTTATAGTGATACCATATGATTTACCGTCATAAGTTTTGGTAACGGCTTCTGCTGAAATACCTGTCATGTCTGTTCCGACTACTTTAAAACTAACAAGTTCCGTCGCATATTCACTATAATGCGCTGTCTGTGAAAGAACCGCATACATATAATAAGTTCCAGGCTCTAAAATTTCATTTGTAATATCTTTCCACTTTGTTCCGCCTGAGTTCTTATTTTCCGTTGTGTAATAATAAGTAACTTCTGGATTTTCCTTTTGATCAGAAATTTTTGGCGTACTTACTGTCCCACCATAATTGTAATCTGACATAGAAACGGTAGCTGTCTGCTTTGCTTTCGTTATTTCAAATGTACTTGTTGCTGTGACAGATTTTTCTCCAGCTGTTAAGGTAACCTCTGCAATATAAGTTCCTATGTCAGTTGGTGCCGAAATAGCATCACCTGTTTTCTTTCCATCACTATCGGCTTTGTAATAAGTTACACTGCCAACACTTGCCTTCGTAACAGATGAAATCTCGTCCTCAACATTTACAGCTTGATATGTTTTTCCTGAATATTCAACATTTTCTGCTGTAAGAGTCAATGTCAAACCGTTTTTATTATAATCACACTCCGGATCTATACACTTTGCTGTAATTACGTTCTGATCAGTAGAGTATGTCCATTCATGAGGTGATATCACGGTAAACGGAATATCCACATAATTACTACAGTAATCTGTCAATCCATTTGACGCTGATGAGTTTACATCTTCGGCAAAAACACGTAAAACATATTTACCCTTTGTGTTCTTTATGGAATCTGGTAAATCTACTGCCGCGTTTCCTGTTTGTGCATCTGCAATTTTGCCATATGCCAACATTTCTGTCTGATCTGCATTGTAGATAAATCCTGATAACTGTGTATAATTCACGCCTTCTGGTTCCGTTCCCAATGTAGAAACATTGATTTTAAGGTTATCACCAGTCTGAATTTTTGTATTCTCTGCCGATGCAGCAAAATCAGTATTTCCATCTTTTAATGTTAAAGTCCAAGTTGTCTCATCGGAATTTTTAACATCCTCAAGTTTTGCTGGTTTGTCTTTTCCGGATTCATATGTATAGAAAATCTTTGAAAAATCGATATTGAATGCTGGAGAAACACCAACTAATCCTGTATTCGTTTGTTGCATCAATCCAGTACCATAATGGTATTTAAAATCAATCACAGATTCCATATATCCATAGGTTGCAATTCCACCATATCGTTCATCTTCACTTGCATCTTTGCTATATGAAGATGTTCTTGTCCATGAGTATTGCTTAATTCCAGCTTTTCCATTGTAACATACTGTGCCTCACGGGAATAGGCAATGATATTCAGCCTCGGATACTGTCTGCGCAGCTTTTTGATCAGAACGTAGCTTTTCTGATCGCCCAGTTCCAGAAACATAACATTCGTTCTTTCCCAATCCATATGCTTTAAGAACTTCCTCTCATCCGCAAAACAGTACAGTCTGCTGTCAATTCCCGCACGCCTGATGGCAGACCACATCTCCCAGCGCTGCCTGATCCGTCTGGCATAAATCGCTGTTTCACCCACCGTCATCCCCCCTTTTTCCACGCAAAAAGCCAGAGATATAAGCGGATGCTGTCCGCCCATACCTCTGGCTTTTTACGTTTCTTTTTCTTATATTATTTTCAACGCGTACGCAAAAAAGACGCTCAGCTACTGTGCTGTGCTGTGCTGTGCTGTGCTGTGCTGTCAGCATGATACTTCTTTCGTACATATGCGTCAATTTCCTTTCCCTGATTTTTGTATAGTGTAACACACCAACAGCACCAAAACCGCCACAAATCGGGCATATTTTAAAAACTTTTTTATTTTTGTGAAAACTGCACAAATAGTTCCATTTTCCTATTGTGTATTTGTACTCCCTGTGATATATTTTCTTCACACATTTCGAATCTGCAGCTGAATTTATATGCCGGCTGCATTTCATCGGATAT
>DLQV01000027.1 GCA_002474415.1 Lachnospiraceae bacterium UBA7598 | reverse complement strand
CAGATTGCACACCTGCTTGTCAATCAGTTCTTCCGCCTCAAAAATGCGCAGATGTTCTTTGATCTTTTCATATAACTTCCGACTTTTTGGCAGAAACACCGGATATCTCGACTCATAGCTTGCCAGCAGATCATAGACACTGACCGGTGTATTTTTTTCGATGTTGACCGATTGCGGAACATATCCGATCTTTAAATTCTGCATCCGTCCGTCCTTGGTATCCCGAAATTCAATATCTCCCGTATGCGGGATGTCTCCCAGCATAGCACGGATCAGTGTAGATTTTCCGGCACCGTTTTTTCCGATAATCGCATTCAACGACCCACAGTGCATATGAAGATTCACATCTTTTAAAATTTCCTGCTCACTGAACCGCACGCCCAGATGATTCACCTTAATGCAGTGAAATCCACACGGACTAATGATCTTTCGCATAAAATGCCTCCTCAAGTATCTCCATGTTTTTTTTCATACCGTTAATATAACTGTCTTTTTCGTAAGTTCCACGATTCAACGGGTCCAGATATAATACCTTTGCATCGGATTCTTTCTGGATCGTATCTCCCATACTTTTTCCATACAGTTTTTCCGCAAGAATATACTTTACATGCCCATTGCGGACAGCAGAAAGCACATCCGATACTTCTCCTGCGCTGACCTGCCGTTCTTCATCGAGATCCAGCAAATAGTTTACCTGCAGTCCATAATCCGCTGCGACATAGGCATATGCCTCATGAAACAAAATCACCGACTGACCGGAAATTTCCTGTTTTAATTTTTCCTGGCGTTTTTTAAGTTCGTCCAGTTTTTCCAGATACGTCTTGGCCCCGTTCTGATAAGCACTGCTTCTGTCCGGATCCGCTTTGGATAACCCATCGGCAATCGTCTGTACCTGTGTCTCATACGCGGAAACGCTCATCCATGCATGGGCATTGACATCTCCATGCGTATGCTCATGATCATGCTCTGCATCTTCTTCATGCGTTTCTTCTTCATGCGTTTCTCCTTCTTCCGGTTCCGAAAGAAGCTGCGTATTTTCACAGGCTTCTATAATTTTCAGATTTGGATAAGCCTCTGCGACTTCTTTCATAAAACTTTCAATTCCACCGCCATTGATGATAAATACATCCGCCGTGCTCAGCAATTTCATATCTTCCGGTGTCAACTGGAAATCATGCAGACAACCGGTCTGCGGCTCGCTTAAATTTTCCAGCCGCACTCCGTCTGCATCCCCGATCACATTCTCAGCCGCAATATACATTGGATAAAAGGAAGTCACAACCGTAAGCTCCTGCCTGTCCGTCTGTTCCTGTGTCTGACTGACATACCATCCGGTCAGTCCCATTCCCACAAACAGAATGGCAAAGAGCATGATTGCAGTATATAAATACTTTTTCTTCATTCTACTTTTTTTTCGCTTTCTTTTTCTGTTCTTTTCGAAGTGTCTTTTTTGCCACCGGACGGTCTGTCTTTTTCCAGCGTTCTTTTTTCTTCGGCTCCTGCGGTGCCGACTGCTTTTGTTTTGCCTCTCTTTTGGCATTTTCCGCCTCGATATATCCTTCCGGAAGTTCAATAACCGATTCTACAACCTGCCAGATCTCTTCCCGGCCCTGTTTAGACTCTGCCGAAAATGGAATAACAATCGTTCCCGGCTCTACATGCAGGATATCTTTTATCATTTGTACATGCTGCAGGATTTGCATCTTTTTTAATTTGTCCGATTTTGTTGCAATGATAATGGGAGCAAATCCCTGATGAACCATCCACTCATACATCATCTGATCATTTTCCGACGGTTCATGACGGATATCAATCAGAAGAAAAACCGCTTTCAGCCGTTTGGATGTATGCAGATAATTTTCGATCATCTGTCCCCATTTCGCCTTAATCTCGATATTTGCATTTGCATATCCGTATCCCGGCAAATCCACCAGATACATGGCCTCATTGACGTTGTAAAAATTTATGGTCTGTGTTTTTCCAGGCTGTGAAGAAGTACGCGCAAGCGATTTTCTGTTCATCAGCGCATTGATCAGTGATGACTTCCCCACATTGGATTTTCCGGCAAAAGCCACTTCATCCAATAGGTTGTCCGGAATCGTACTCGTAATTCCGCAAACAGTCTCCAAATTTACGTTTTTGATAATCATATTTATTCTCCTGTAAAAAGAATTTGGGCTGCATTATACAAATGCAGCCTTAATTACCTGATCCATATGTTCTACCGGTATGATCTCCATATCTCCAATGATTTCTTCCGAAATTTCAGCAAGATCCTGCTCATTCTCTTTTGGAATACAGACGGTCTTCATTCCAGCGTTGTTCGCTGCAAGCAATTTTTCTTTTAATCCGCCAATCGGAAGTACTCGCCCACGCAGCGTAATCTCCCCCGTCATGGCAATATCCGCACGTACCGGATTTCCGGTAACCGCAGAAAGAATTGCTGTTGCCATGGTAATTCCGGCAGACGGTCCATCTTTTGGCACTGCCCCTTCCGGAACATGGATATGGATATCATTTTTCTGGAAAAATTCCGGGTCAATATGATATACTTCGCTGATGGAGCGAATATAACTGATTCCAGTCTGTGCGGACTCTTTCATGACGTCTCCGAGTTTTCCCGTCAATACCACATTGCCCTTGCCTGGCATCACATTGACTTCAATCTCCAGGGTCACGCCACCTACGCTCGTCCATGCCAGTCCGCGCACAATGCCTACTTCGTTCTTTCTATTTTTCTTTTCCGGGCGATATTTCGGCTTTCCGAGAAAATCTTCCAGATTTGTGCCGGTTACACGAATCTTCTCCTCATCACCCTCGTAGATTTTGCGGGCTGCTTTGCGACAGATTTCTCCGATCTGCCGTTCAAGAGAACGCACTCCCGCTTCTCTGGTATAAGAAGAAATCACCATCCGCAGCGCTTTGTCCGTGATCTTTAGTTTGCCATCTACAATTCCATTTTTTTCGAACTGTTTTGCCAGCAGATGATCTTTCGCAATATGAAACTTCTCGTTTTCCGTATAACTGCTGACTTCTATAATTTCCATACGGTCCAGAAGCGGTCCCGGAATGTCTTGTATGGAATTGGCACTTGCAATAAACAATACCTCGGATAAATCCACCGGAAGCTCTACATAGTGATCCCGGAATTTATGATTCTGTTCGGAATCGAGTACCTCCAGCATAGCAGAGGCTGTATCTCCCTTATAATCGCTGCTCATCTTGTCAATTTCATCCAACAGCATCAGCGGATTTTTGACTCCCGCCATCCGCAGTCCATTGACAATTCTTCCCGGCATTGCTCCCACATAAGTTCTGCGGTGTCCACGGATCTCCGCTTCATCCCGCACACCTCCGAGAGAAATGCGGACATACTTTTTATCCAGTGCACGGGCAATCGAACGCGCAATACTGGTTTTTCCGGTTCCCGGAGGTCCCACTAGACAAATAATCGGGCTTTCTCCCTTTCCGGTCAGATTGCGAACTGCAAGGAATTCCAGAATACGTTCTTTTACCTTTTCCAGCCCATAATGATCCTCATCGAGAATTTTCTGTGCATGCTTTAAATCTTTGTTATCCTCCGACACGGCATCCCACGGAAGTTCCAGTAAGGTTTCGATATAGCCGCGGCTTACCGTACTTTCCGATGAATTTCCCGAAATTCCCTGAAAACGCTCAATTTCCTTATGAATTCTTGCTTTCACTTCCTCGGAGGCCTGCAGTTGCTGCAACTTCTTTTCATATTCCTGCGCGTCGGTTTCCGTGTTGGACTCTCCAAGTTCTTCCCGGATGACCTGCATCTGTTCCCGAAGCAGGTATTCTTTCTGGTTTTTGTCCACATGTTCCTGCACTTTTTTCTGGAAATCACGCTTTAATGCAAGAATTTCCGTCTCCTGCAATAAAGAAGAAAGTACCGCCTCATAACGTGCCGTCAAAGTGACAGCCTCTAACAACTTCTGTTTCTTTTTATAATTGATTGCAAGGCTGTTTCCCACATAATCCAGAAGTCTTAAAAGATCTGTCTCTTCCTGAACCTGACGGAGCACATCCTGTCCGATCTTGCCGTGCACTCTTGCGTATTTTACAAACGTTTCCTGTACACTCAAAAGCATTGCCGACTTTGCCTGCTCCGGAAGTTCCTCATCGGCTTCCTGATCATACACGATCACACGCGCTTCCATATAATCGTCTGTCTGTGTATATTCATATGTCTCTGCGCGTCCAATTCCTTCAATCAGTACACGCATAATATTTTTCTGTAATTTTACAACCTGCCGGACAATCGCTAAGAGTCCCACTTCATACAGATCTTCTCCCTGTGGATCTTCCTTCTCTGTATCTTTTTGCGTAACAACAAAAAGCTTCTGGTCTCCCTTCATGGCCTCCTCGACAGCACGCAGGGATTTCTCCCTGCTGATGTCAAAATGAGCCACCATGCCCGGCAAAATCGTCATTCCGCGCAGTGCAACTGCCGGAATTGTCAATATTTTATCTTCCACTTGTATCTGCTCCCACATTTTCAGACGCAATATAACTTTTTTTATGAAGCAAGTTCTTCTTTTACTTCTTTCTTTGGCTTCTGCTCAATTCCAAGAATCTCTTCTCCGTCTAAAGCAAGATTATTTTCCACCATCTTTTTATCTACCACACACTTGCTGATAGACTCATCCGATGGAACACGGTACATCAGATCCAGCATTACTGCTTCCATGATGGCACGCAGTCCACGCGCTCCGGTTTTGCGCTCCAATGCCTTATCCGCGATTGCTTCAATTGCACTGTCTTCGAATTCCAGACCTACACCATCCAGTTCCAGAAGTCTGGTATACTGCTTGATCAGAGAATTCTTCGGCTCCTTTAAAATACGGATCAATGCGTTGCGATCCAACGAATCTAAAGATACAGTAATTGGCACACGTCCGATAAACTCCGGAATCAATCCGAATTTCACAAAATCCTGTGGCAGCGCGCGTTTAAACGCATCTCCAACATTGATGTCAGACTTTGCCTTCACCTCTGCATTAAATCCAATTGCAGAAGCATCCATACGTGCCTCGACAATTTTTTCCAGACCGTCAAAGGCTCCACCGCAAATAAACAGAATATTTGTCGTATCAATCGGAATCAGCTCCTGCTGTGGGTGTTTACGTCCTCCCTGTGGTGGAACCGACGCAACCGTTCCTTCGAGAATCTTAAGCAGTGCCTGCTGTACACCCTCTCCGGATACATCTCTCGTGATGGATACATTTTCTGATTTCTTTGTAATCTTATCGATCTCGTCAATATAGATGATGCCGTGCTGTGCACGCTCCACATCATAATCTGCAGCCTGAATCAGTTTTAAAAGAATGTTCTCCACATCCTCTCCGACATAACCAGCCTCTGTCAGTGTGGTAGCATCTGCAATTGCAAATGGAACATTAAGCACACGGGCAAGTGTCTGTGCCAGAAGAGTCTTTCCAGAACCGGTTGGTCCCAGCATCAGAATATTACTCTTCTGAAGTTCTACATCATTTTCCTGATCTGCAAGCACTCGCTTATAGTGATTGTATACTGCAACCGAAAGTACTTTCTTGGCCTGATCCTGTCCGATTACATAATCATCCAGAAATGCCTTCATTTCTTCCGGTTTAATCAGATTGATTTCTTCCTTTGCAGAAGCCGGAGCTTTTTCTTCGAGATTTTCTTCTTCAATGATTTCTGCACAGATATCTACACATTCATCACAGATAAATGCACCGTTTGGACCAGAAATCATTCTTCCGACCTGATCCTGTGTTTTTCCGCAAAAAGAGCAGCGGATTTTGCCATCATTCTTTCCTGCCATAATTTTACTCCTATAAATGAAAAATACCTCCGGCAATGACCGGAGGTTTCCACATAACTATCTATTTGTGATCACTCCATCGATCAAGCCGTAATCTGCAGCTTCCTGTGCGGACATGTAATTATCACGTTCTGTATCTGCTGCAATTGTCTCATATGGCTTACCGGTGTTTGCAGCAAGAATTTCATTTAAACGTTTCTTAGTCTTTAAAATATTCTCTGCCGCAATCTGAATCTCTGTTGCCTGTCCTTTTGCACCACCGGAAGGCTGATGAATCATGATTTCTGAATTAGGAAGTGCAAAACGTTTTCCTTTTGTACCACCAGCCAGAAGAAATGCACCCATGCTGGCTGCCAGTCCGATACAGATGGTTGATACATCACATTTGATATACTGCATGGTATCATAAATTGCCATACCGGCAGTAACCATTCCACCTGGAGAATTGATATATAACTGAATATCTTTATTCGGATCTTCTGATTCCAGGAACAGAAGCTGTGCAACAACCAGACTTGCGGTTGTCTCATTTACTTCTTCCCCTAAAAAGATAATTCTGTCTTTTAACAGACGGGAATAAATATCATAATTTCTCTCGCCCCTGCTGGTCTGTTCAATGACATAAGGTACTAAACTCATAGAAAAATCGCCTCCTGTATTTATTATCTGCATCCTGTGATGCACCTCAATGAACAAAAGACCGGTCTGGTATTTTCCCAGACCAGTCCTTATCTGTCGTAGTTTTTGATATTAAGCCTCTGCTGCTGCCTCAGCTTCTTTTTCTTTCTTTGTCTTAGCCTTAGCTCTTTCTTTGATGTTGTCCATGATCAGTTCAACTGCCTTTGTGATGGCAAGCTCTCTCTTCATGGATTCTTTCTCACCTTCGCCCATGTACTCTTTGAGCTTATCAGCTTCCATACCATAATTCTTTGCCATCTTCTCGATCTCTGCATCTACATCTGCATCAGATACTTCGATGTTTTCTTCCTTAGCGATCTGCTCTAATACGAGACTGCTCTGGATACGGGTAAGTGCTTCCGGACGAACCTGCTCCTTTAATCCGTCTACGGTAAGACCGGAGAACTGTAAGTACTGATCCATGGAAAGTCCGCTCTGTGCGATTCTCTGAGCGAATTCCTCGATCATTGTCTCGCACTGTGTATCGATCATTGCCTCTGGAATCTCCATCTTTGACTTGTCAATGATCTTCTGGATGGCTTCGTCTTCTTTTGTACGCTTTGCTTCATCCTGTTTCTTCTTCTCTAAGTCTTTCTTTAAGCTTTCCTTGTACTCAGCTAATGTATCAAATTCAGATACATCCTTTGCGAACTCATCATCAAGCTCTGGAAGCTCTTTTGCTTTGATCTCGTTGATCTTAACCTTGAATGTAGCCGGCTTTCCTGCCAGGTCAGCAGCCTGATACTGCTCTGGGAAAGTAACATTTACTTCTACTTCATCGCCAACATTCTTTCCAACCAGCTGATCTTCAAATGTATCGATAAATGTATGGGAACCAATCTCTAATGGATGATTTTCTCCCTTACCGCCTTCAAATGCAACACCATCTACAAATCCCTCAAAATCGATCACAGCAGTATCACCCTGTGCAACCGGTCTGTCTGTTACGTTAATGGTTCTTGCATTGTTGTTACGCTCTTTCTCTAATGCTTCCTCTACCTCTTCGTCAGATACAGAAGTATCGATCTTTGTAACAGTTACTCCCATGTATTTGCCAAGTGTAACTTCAGGCTTTACAGCAACTTCTGCTGTGAAAATAAAAGGCTTGCCCTTTTCAATCTGTACAACATCAACGGTTGGACGGGATACAATATCAATTCCGCTTTCATCAACAGCTGCTGCATAATTCTGCTGCATCAGAGCGTTTGCTGCATCCTCATAGAATACGCCAACACCATACATCTTCTCGATCATGGCTCTCGGAACCTTTCCTTTACGGAATCCAGGAACGCTGATCTGCTTTTTCTGCTTCTGGTAAGCTGCCTCAATTGCC
>DLQV01000102.1 GCA_002474415.1 Lachnospiraceae bacterium UBA7598 | reverse complement strand
CCTGGTAGTTAACACTTTAGGGGAGGATGTAGATGTAAAGTCTGAATTATCTAAACTGGATGGGTTACTGGAGCAGGTACAGAAGGACGACGGGTCTGGTACACAGAAGTTAGAGTCGGAGCTTCCACCAATTCACAAAGAAGAGAAAAAACCGGTGATTACACCAACTGTGGATCCGGTAATCAATACATTTAACGAGGAGAAAAAAACTATGAGCGACACAACAATGGAAACCCCAAAGCCAACAGCACCTGTAACAGATAACAGAGTGAATCCGGATGCAGTTTCGGATGAGACATCTGTTATAACAGCAGGAACCGTTCTGACCGGTGATATTGCGTCTGACGGATCTTTTGATATTCAGGGAACAATCAATGGAAATGTAACTTGTAATGGTAAACTGGTTGTAACTGGAACAATCAACGGAAACAGCGCAGCTTCAGAGTTCTTTGCTGATGTAGCAAAAGTTGAGGGAGAGGTTGTAAGTTCTGGTACCGTTAAGATCGGAGCTGGTTCTGTGATCATTGGTAATATTTCAGCAGCGTCAGCAGTAATCGCTGGTGCAATCAAAGGCGATATCGATGTACAGGGACCTGTTGTTGTAGATACTTCCGCAGTTGTAATGGGAAATATCAAATCCCGTTCTGTACAGATCAATAATGGTGCAGTGATTGAAGGTTTCTGCTCTCAGTGTTATGCAGATATTGATGTACAGGGACTTTTTGACGGAAAGTAAAATCAATCATAGGAGACAGGTACGATGAAACGTATTTTATTAAAACTTAGTGGAGAAGCACTTGCAGGTGACAAACATCATGGATTTGATGAGCCTACGGTTACGGTTGTTGCAAAACAGGTAAAACAGCTGGTAGATGCTGGAGTGCAGGTTGGCATTGTAATCGGTGGAGGAAATTTCTGGAGAGGACGTACCAGCGAAACGATTGACCGTACAAAAGCAGATCAGATTGGAATGCTTGCTACGGTTATGAATTGTATTTACGTATCAGAAATTTTCCGCTCGGTTGGAATGATGACTTCTGTACTTACCCCATTTGAATGTGGTTCTATTACAAAGTTATATTCCAAGGATCGTGCAAATAAATATTTTGCACATAATATGGTTGTATTTTTCGCAGGCGGTACAGGACATCCGTATTTTTCAACGGATACAGCAACTGTACTTCGGGCAGTAGAAATTGAAGCAGATGGAATCTATCTTGCAAAGGCAATCGATGGGGTATATGACAGCGATCCGAAGACGAATCCATCCGCTAAGAAATATGATCAGGTTTCTATTCAGGAAGTTATTGATAAAAAGCTTGCAGTCGTTGATCTGACAGCATCGGTTATGTGCATGGAGAATCATATTCCAATGTATGTATTCGGACTTGGTGAAACGAACAGCATTGTAAACGCGGTAAATGGACAGTTTAACGGAACTGTTGTTACTGTGGATTAGGAGGATATATTATATGGACGAGAGATTACAGATTTTTCAGGATAAAATGGAGAAATCCCTTGCCAATTTAAATGAGGAGTTCGCAGGAATCCGTGCAGGACGTGCGAATCCACATGTGTTGGACAAACTTCGTGTGGACTATTACGGAACACCGTCTCCAATTCAGAGTGTCGCAAACGTCAGTGTTCCAGAGCCGAGAATGATTCAGATTCAGCCATGGGAAGCATCTATGGTAAAAGAAATTGAAAAAGCCATTCTCAGCTCGGATTTAGGAATCAATCCGACGAATGATGGAAAGCTGATTCGTTTGGTATTTCCGGAATTGACGGAAGAGCGAAGAAAAGAACTGGCAAAAGATATTAAGAAAAAGGGTGAGGGTGCCAAGGTTGCTGTGAGAAATATCCGCAGAGATGCGATGGATCATTTCAAAAAAGTAGGCAAGGCGGAGGATATTTCCGAGGACGAGATCAAGGATCTGGAAGACGGAATCCAGAAACTGACCGATCAGTATGTTGCACAGATTGACAAGGCCGTGGATGCCAAGTCGGAGGAAATTCTTACAGTATAAGATGTTTTAAGGGACATAAGCCTGTGGCTATGTCCCTTTTTCACTTGCAGGAAAGAGAGGAACAAGATCGATGAAAATTCCAAAACATGTGGCAATTATACTGGATGGAAATGGAAGATGGGCAAAAAGTAAAGGCATGCCACGAAATTATGGACATACCGTTGGGGCAAAAAACGTAGAAACGGTTTGTCAGGCTGCAGATGAGCTTGGAATTAAATATCTCACGCTATATGCATTTTCCACGGAGAACTGGAACCGGCCGGATAGTGAAGTGGCTGCATTGATGAAACTGCTGGAGAGTTATTTAAAGAACTGTATCCGTACGGCAAATAAAAATAATATGCGGGTACGGATTATCGGAGAAATTTCCAGGTTATCCGAAAATTTCCAGGAGAGAATCAGAGAATTGGAGGAGGTTTCTGCAACCAATACGGGACTGAATCTGACGATTGCTATTAACTATGGAAGCAGAGATGAGATGCTTCGGGCTATGAAGCATATGTTTGCAGATGTAAAGAGCGGCAGGATTACAGAAGAGGAAATTGATGAAAAAACCTTTTCCGGATATCTGGATACAAGGGAACTTCCGGACCCGGATTTACTGATTCGTACAAGTGGAGAGCAGCGGCTTTCCAATTATCTGCTGTGGCAGCTTGCGTATAGTGAATTTTATTTTACGGATGTTCCGTGGCCGGATTTTCATAAAAAAGAATTGGAATTAGCTGTGGAAGCGTATAATAAACGAGACAGACGCTTTGGCGGACTTAAGGAGGAAGAATAGGATGTTTAAAACGAGACTGTTAAGCGGAATCGTGCTGGTGCTTCTGGCCCTGTTTTTGATTATTTCAGGCCATGAAATTTTATTATTTGCAACACTTGCCATTTCCTGTATCGGAATGTTTGAATTATATCGCGTGTTCAAGATGGAAAAGACCGTTCTGGCAGGCGTTGGATATCTGGCGGCAATCGTTTATTACTGTAATTTACAGTGGAAGTTTCTGCCGGATCTTATGATTTTATTTATGGCATTTTTGATTCTGTTAATGTTTGTATTTGTATTTGCATATCCGAAATTTCATGCAGATCAGGTGATGGCAGCATTTTTTGGATTCTTCTATGTAGCGGTCATGCTTTCTTATGTATATCAGATCCGTACGCTGGAGAGAGGGTTATACCTTGCCTTTCTTGTATTTTTATGTTCGTGGGGATGCGATACCTGTGCATATTGCGTCGGAATGCTGATCGGAAAGCACAAGATGTCACCGAAACTCAGTCCGAAAAAATCGGTAGAGGGTGCAGTGGGAGGTGTGGCAGGTGCTGCGCTTCTGACCGCTTTATATTGTTTTATTTTCCGTAGCCCGATGCATCTGGAACGTGGAGAAATTGTAATTCTTGCTGTGATTGCGGCAATTGCCGGACTGATTTCCATGGTAGGGGATCTGACAGCTTCTGCCATCAAAAGAAATTATGATATCAAGGATTACGGAAAGCTGATTCCCGGTCATGGAGGAATTCTCGACCGGTTTGACAGCATGATTATTACTGCACCAATCATTTATTTCCTGGCGCTTCATATGCTGTAAGAGGTGAACGATGAAAAAGATAGCAATTTTGGGATCGACAGGGTCCATTGGAACACAGACACTTTCTGTGATTGAAGAACATGCAGATGATTTTGAAGTGACCGCACTTGCCTGTGGAAACAATATCCGTCTGCTGGAGGAACAAATGCGGAAATTTCGTCCGAAGCTTGTTGCTGTGTGGAGCAAAGAGGCAGCAGCTTCCCTTCGGGTCCGCACGGCGGATCTGGGCATTCCTGTGGAAACAGGAATGGATGGATTACTTGCGGTTGCAACTTATGAAGAGTCGGAAATTCTGGTAACGGCGATTGTGGGCATGCTCGGAATCCGACCGACCATTGCAGCCATAAAGGCAAAGAAAACGATTGCTCTGGCAAACAAAGAAACCTTAGTTACGGCAGGACATCTGATTATTCCGCTTGCAGCGGAGTATGGAGTGTCCATTCTTCCGGTAGACAGTGAACATAGCGCCATTTTCCAGTCTTTGCAGGGAAATGAAGAAAACCCGATCAGCAAAATTCTTCTTACTGCATCCGGAGGACCGTTCCGCGGAAAAAAGAAGCAGGATCTGCGCTACATTCAGGTAGAGGATGCATTAAAGCATCCGAACTGGTCTATGGGACACAAGGTGACCATTGATTCTTCAACACTTGTGAACAAAGGGCTTGAGGTTATGGAAGCAAAATGGCTGTTTGGTGTGGAACTCGAACAGATTGAAGTTGTTGTGCATCCACAGAGTGTCATTCATTCTGCTGTGGAATATGAAGATGGAGCAGTGATTGCGCAGCTTGGAACGCCAGATATGCGTCTGCCGATCCAGTATGCGCTGTATTATCCAAAGCGGAAACATTTGTCCGGAAAGCGTCTGGATCTTTTTGCACTCCGCGATCTTACGTTTGAACGTCCGGATACGGATACGTTCCGGGGACTTCGTCTGGCATATGATGCCGCCAGACGGGGTGGAAATATTCCTACCGTTTTTAACGCTGCAAATGAAAAGGCAGTAGCGATGTTTCTGGATAGAAAAATTTCTTATCTGGAAATTACAGAGATGATTGAAGCCGCAATGGGAGAGGTTTGTTATATCGCGCATCCGGATCTGGAACAGATTTTAGAGACGGAGCAGGAAACATACGAATATATAGGGAGCAGGTGGTAAAAAAGAATGAAAATTGTATCATTTCTTATTGCATTTGTAATATTTAGTATTGTAATTTTATTTCATGAACTGGGACATTTTTTGCTTGCAAAAGCAAATGGAATCCGGGTGAATGAATTTTGTTTTGGCCTTGGACCAACGATCTGTGGAATACAGAAAGGTGAAACCAAGTATTGTATTAAGGCATTTCCGTTTGGCGGGGCCTGCATGATGGAAGGGGAAGATGAAGATTCCACGGACAATCGTGCATTTGGTAAAAAGCCGGTATGGGGACGTATGAGCGTCGTATTTGCAGGACCTTTTTTTAACTTTATTCTTGCCTTTATTTTTGCCTTTATTCTCATGAGCTGTGTGGGATATGATAAGCCGGTACTTTCCGGTGTCATGAAAGGATATGCTGCAGAAGAAGCAGGTCTGCAGGAGGGCGACGAAATTATCCGGATGAATCATTTTTCGGTTCATTTCAGCAGAGAGATCACTGCATACGGAACGTTTCATTCCGGAGAAACCATCAAAGTTACCTATGCAAGAGATGGTCAGAAACATACGACAACACTGGTTCCGAAACTGGATAAAGAAACCGGAAGATATCTGTACGGATTTCAGACGATGGGAAATGTCAGGGTGAAGGGAAATGTGCTGACAAACTTAAAAAACAGTTTTTACGAAGTACGCTACTGGATTTATTCGACCATTCAGAGTCTGAAAATGCTTGTAACGCGACAGGTATCGCCAAATGAACTGAGTGGACCGGTTGGTATCGTAAAATCAATCGGAGATACGTATCAGCAGTCGGTAAAAAATGACGGGTACTATTACGCACTTCTGAATATGCTCAACTGGACCATTCTTTTGTCTGCGAATCTGGGTGTGATGAATCTGCTGCCGCTTCCGGCACTTGACGGTGGCCGCTTGCTGTTTTTGATCATCGAAGCAATCCGCAGAAAGAAAATTGATCCAAACAAAGAGGGTATGGTGAATCTGGTTGGTATTGTATTGCTGTTTGGACTGATGTTTATTGTTATGTTCAATGACATTCGAAAACTATTTATCTAAGAGGCTAGAGGCGTTATGATGGAGAGACATATCACAAAGGAAGTAAAGATTGGAGACAGATGGATTGGTGGAAATTATCCGATTGCGATTCAGTCTATGACAAATACAAAAACAGAGGATGTTGCGGCAACGGTGGCACAGATTAAGCAGCTGACAAAAGCAGGATGTGAAATTATCCGCTGTGCAGTTCCCACACAGGAGGCAGCTGCGGCTCTGACGGAAATCAAAAAACAGATTACCATCCCGCTGGTTGCGGATATCCATTTTGATTACCGGCTTGCGATTGCGGCTATGGAGCATGGTGCAGATAAAATTCGTATCAATCCTGGTAACATTGGAAGCCGTGAGCGCGTAAAAGCGGTTGTAGATGTGGCAAAAGAGCGCCAGATTCCTATCCGTGTGGGCGTCAACAGTGGATCTTTAGAGAAGGATCTCGTGGAAAAATATCATGGTGTGACCGCAGAGGGAATTGTGGAGAGCGCAATGGACAAAGTGAAACTGATCGAAGATATGGGCTATGATAATCTTGTCATCAGTATCAAATCCTCGGATGTCATGATGTGTGTCAAAGCACATGAGCTGATCGCAAAACAGACGGATCATCCGTTGCATGTGGGAATCACAGAGGCGGGAACACTGATCAGTGGAAATATCAAATCTGCAATCGGTCTGGGACTGATTTTAAATCAGGGAATCGGAGATACCATCCGTGTTTCTCTGACCGGGGACCCGTTAGAAGAAATTAAATCTGCGAAACTGATTCTTCGCACCCTGGGACTTCGCAAAGGGGGCGTGGAAGTGGTTTCCTGTCCGACCTGCGGAAGAACCCGCATTGATCTGATCGGGCTTGCCAATCAGGTAGAAACGATGGTTTCGGAATTTCCACTTGATATCAAAGTGGCGGTAATGGGATGTGTGGTAAACGGACCGGGAGAGGCAAAGGAAGCCGATATCGGGATTGCCGGAGGTGTCGGCGAAGGACTGATTATCAAACATGGTGAAATCTATAAAAAAGTACCGGAAGCAGAACTTTTGCCGGCACTGCGTTATGAATTGGAACATTGGAGTGAAGACTGATGTCAAAAGCATTTCGTGAGACCTTTCCGACTCTGAAACTAGAGGAAGAACTCGAAGGGCTGTTAGATACAACTGAAGTGACAAAGATAAGTGCGAATCATGAACATACTCATATTCGCATTTATTTGCGTGCAAAAAGACTTATTTTCAAAAAAAACATATGGAAACTTGAAAAAGCGATTACCGAACAGATTTTTCAGAATCGGGCCATACAGGTAAAGATCATAGAGTCTTATGAACTTTCCGAGCAGTATACGCCACAGTCGCTGATGGAGGTTTATAAAGATAGTATTTTAGAGGAACTGAAT
>DLQV01000225.1 GCA_002474415.1 Lachnospiraceae bacterium UBA7598 | reverse complement strand
TTGAAAACAATCTGGAAAAAATCAAAGATGCGATTACCGGTCATGGCGGGCAAAAGCCGGTCGTAGATGATATGCCGTACGTGCTGGGGCTTGGGATGGATGTAGTGCTGAATCTGCATGACGAGTACAAAGCGATACTGGACATGTTTGAAAAGCAGCAGGTTACTTATCCGATCAAAGCCTTCTTCGGGGAATTGTTAGAACGACCGCGCCGCACCAAGGCGTATCCGATTGCACTGATCAACCAGAACATCAATCTGGATCAGCTGCTGGCGATCAACAACGCCATGAAATATCCGCTGGCCTACATACAGGGACCACCGGGCACGGGAAAAACAAATACGATTATTAACACAATAGTAACGGCGTTTTTTAACAATACGACCGTTTTATTTGCGTCTTATAATAACGTTCCGATCGACAATGTATTTGAGAAACTGACGCATCTTGAATACCATGGACAGACCATTCCGTTTCCGGTACTGCGGCTTGGAAATATAGATAAAGTCGAAGCAGCCATCAGCTACATTAACCGCCTGCGCAATCAGGTGCAGACCGTAAAAATATTTACATCCACACTGGACAAGCGTAAGGATGACCGTATTGACCGTGCAAAACGTCTTTCCGCAAGGTTAAAAGAGTATGAAGAAATTCTCGATTTAAAGGAGCGGAAAGAGACACTTTCACATCTGATGGAATACCAGGAGCACATCAAAAATGCCATGAATCTGATTCCTTTTCAGACGGACCTGCAGGGATATCAGATGCAGAAACTCGATCAGAGAATCCATCAGATTGGCGAAATTTCCGATTCGGATGCCTTGCAGCTTCTCGACCGCAACGAAGAAGAATTTTATCAGTATTTATTTTATACCTCCGCACGCTATATCAAGACACTGGAAGAACCCAAATATCAGGAACTGCGGGAAATTTTAGATTCCGGAGAGAATCCGGCGGCACAGGCGCTGGCATTCAACAAATATATGCAGAAATCTGAAAATGTAAAAAAGCTGCAGCGCGTTTTTCCAATCATTATCACCACCTGTATATCGGCACATAAGATCGGGGAACCGGAGCCGCTGTTTGACATGACTATTATGGACGAGGCCAGCCAGTGTAACGTTGCGATTTCGCTTGTCCCGATTATCCGCGGGGAAAAACTGATGCTCGTGGGAGATCCGCAGCAGCTGAATCCGGTTATTCTGCTCGGTGAACTGACCAACCGCAAGCTACGACGGCGGTATCATGTGGCAGAGGAATATGATTATAGAAAAAATTCGATTTACAAAACTTATCTGGCCTGTGATGCGGTGAGTGATGAAGTGCTTTTGCGTAACCATTACCGCTGCAACAGAGAAATTATTGGATTTAACAATAAAAAGTATTACAACTCCAAACTGCAGATCCACTCAAAAAGCAAAGAACCGGAGCCACTTGTCTATGTAGATGTAAAAAGTGACCGTGCCGAGATCAAAAATACATCTCCGGCGGAAGTGGACGAAGTGATTACGTACGCCAAGCAGAATACGGAGAAAAGCATTGCAGTGATCACACCGTTTGTGAACCAGCGGGCACTGATTGAGCAGGCGATCAAAGAAAACCACCTCGAAAATTTAGTTTGCGGAACCGTGCATGCTTTTCAGGGAGATGAAAAGGATGTGGTGCTTTTTTCCACGGCACTGTCCAACCGCACAAACACCGGTACCTATCAGTGGCTCAAAAATAATAAGGAACTGATCAATGTTGCAACCTCACGGGCGAAAGACAAACTTGTTCTGCTTGCGGACAGCAAAGAACTGGAGCGTCTGCATGCAGGACAGGCGGACGATGATCTCTACGAACTTGCGCAGTACATCAAAACCAACGGAAAGTCAGAGATCACGGAGAAACATATCAGTTCCCGTGCGCTTGGCATCCAGCCGTTTTCTACCGCTACCGAAAATGCGTTTCTCGAAAACCTGACACATGCGCTCGAAAATATCTGGCTTTCCCAAAGCAAGTATGTGATCCACAAAGAAGTTGCCATATCGCAGGTGTTTCAGGACAACATGACATATGATGATCTGTTTTATATGGGACGTTTTGATTTTGTTGTGTACGAAAAGCAGGGGAAAAAGGAGCTGCCGGTTCTGGCAATCGAACTTGATGGGAAAGAGCATTTTGAAGATGCGGTGGTGCAGGAGCGTGACCGGAAGAAAAATGCCATCTGTCAGGCACACAATATGGAGATTATACGGGTGGAGAATTCCTATGCAAGAAGATACAATCATATCAAGGGAATTCTGCTGGATTATTTTTCACGCGTGCATTAAAAATGATTTATGTTAATGTTTTGTGGAATGTTCATATATGGAAAATATATGTAGTTCTGAAGATTAAAAGTTAATTTATGCTATACTTAAAAAGATGCGGATATTAGGAGAATACGATGTTTTTTATTATGGGAATTACCGATGGCAGGAAAGTTTTTGAATTTGCCCAGACCATGATCTGTAATATATGTGGAAAATATGGAAGGTATCAGGTTTTTATGACCTATACGGCGTTGTCGCTTTTTTTCATACCTTGTTTCAAATGGAATAAGCACTATTATGTGCAGACGAGTTGTTGTGACACTTTGTACGAACTTGACCCGGAAATTGGGAAACGGATTGCGAGAGGTGAGCAGGTGGAGATTCTGCCACAACATCTGTCACAGGTGCGTAAGGGTGGCAACTGGAATCGATACAAACGCTGCACACAATGCGGGTATGAGACGACAGAAGATTTTGAATTCTGTCCGAAGTGTGGGAAACGATTTTAGATAATATGAAGTG
>DLQV01000221.1 GCA_002474415.1 Lachnospiraceae bacterium UBA7598 | reverse complement strand
TTGATGTGGTGGAAATCAACGGTGTCACCGTAAGCTTTAAGGACGGAGACAAGCCTGTGTTCACCGGAAAAACACCGGATGGTGCTCACTATATGTTCCGTTGCGAGTGGTGGGAACTTGACAGCAATACTGGTCTGATTTCTACGGAGCCGGAGTGGGGCGGTGAAATTTATAAAAATAAGATTACCTCGCTTGATGCCGGAAAGACCTATCATTACGGTGTGTTCGTGTCGGCTGAGGGCGATGTCGGAAATGTCCGTTATGTATTCGGACCTAATACTAAGCTGAAAATTAACGGAGAATTTGTAAATTATAAGCGCTCCGAAGACGATATGCCCGATTTCTCCGATGGTACAACCGCATCCATGTGGGTTCACACCGACTTAACGATGACACCATCAGAAACTTCTGCACAGTATGAAATTATTGAAGGTGCAAATGGTTCCTGGACACAGAACACAGACGGAACACTGACGGTGCGTGCAAATGGAGCGTTTAGCAAGTTCACAGGCGTGAAAGTGGATGGAGCGTTGATTGATGCAAAGAATTATAGTGCAAAGTCCGGTTCAACCATTATTACATTGAAACCAGAGTATCTTCAGACACTTTCCGCAGGTTCCCATAATCTGACAGTAGTGTATGTCGATGGAGAATGTAGTACAAAATTTGAGGTGAAAGCAGTGGCAAAGCCTGCTGACGTGACAACAACGGAAACTGCTGTCAACGTGCCAGACCAGAGCAAGCCTGCTGACCAGACAACTCCGAAAGGCCCGAAAACAGGGGATGAAAGTAATCCGTTTGTATGGTTATTGCTGGGGCTTGCGTCTGTGAGTGCTGCAGGTGTGATGATTTACAAAAAGAACAGGTAGTTAAATATTGAAAATCCGGAAGTATCAAAGCTTCCGGATTTTTTAATATTTATTTTTTCGCTCCTGTTTCGGCGTGATGCCACGCCATTTCTTATATTGCCGTATGAAATGGCTGCAATCATAAAACCGGTTTCCTGAGCAATATAATTGATATCAAAATCAGAATTTAAGAGTAAATCCTGTGCTTTGTTCATGCGGATATATTGTATGTATTCCTTACAGGAACGACCGTAGTTTTCGCGGAAGAGCTTTGCAAAATGGGAATAACTCAGATGACACATGTCTGCAAGTACCTGGACCTCGAGCGGTTCTGCAGAGTGTGCATCGATATATTCCAGGATGTGATAAAAGGACAGGTTCTGTTCTGGTTTTTCTGGGTGGCTATTCTGTTTTTTTTCTATATTTCTTGCAATTTCTATTAAAAGTGTGTAAATCCCTGACTGGACAGCCAGCATATGCATCAATTCTTTGCACTCATATTCGTCCAGGATATTTTTTACAATCGATGGTATTTTTTCATTCTGATGAACAAGCAGGCAGAAGTCTTCGTCAGAATTTCTGTGAACAAACGAATCATACATTGTCTGCAGATAAGCTTTTGGTATGGAAAGAGTCTGAATGTTGAATTTGATGACGGCATAGTTAACCGCCTCATCACAGGAAGGGTCTGGCTTTACACTGTGAAGCTGTAACGGGTAAAAATAGCATAAATCTCCCTTTTTTAGAATCATACTTTTGTTATTACATTCAATCAGGATAGAACCACTGTAAATATACAATATTTCACTGTAATAATGCCAGTGAAGAGGAGAATGTACGTTGTCTGTACAGAAAATATCATATGGCTGGTTCATGCTGTCAATATATTCGAAAAGCTTCATGCATCAAACACCTCCCAAAATCATTTTAGCAATCAATAATTCTCTGTCAAGCAGAAATAATAGATTTATACAATTTTTAGATATTCAATTCATATTATACCATTAACATTTGGCTTAAAGTAAAACGGAAGAATGTGTATTGAAATGATTCGAAGACTTTCATGCAATTAGGAAAGGAGTTTATTATGCAGAAGACAGCAAACAAAAATGCAACACAGGCGGCAAAGAAACTGTTGAATTTTCTGGAAGAAACCGCAGGCAGGAAAATAATAACCGGACAGCACACGCAGACAAATCCGATGGAAGAAATTGATTATATCCGCGAAGTTACGGGAAAGGAACCTTTGCTTCGGGGCTTTGAACTTTTATCCTATTCGCCGAATATTAATTATGAGGATGCAGATAAAGAATGTCTGACAGAGGTTTATGAAAATCGTGGAACTGTTGAGACGGCACTGGAATGGGCAAAGAAGAAAAAAGGAATTGTGACACTTTCGTTTCATTGGTTTTCTCCTCTGGGAGGACGGGACAAAAGCTTTTATGCAAAAAATACGGATTTTGACGCAGAGAAGATCTTAAAGAATAACACGCCGGAGCGAGAAGCTTTCTACCGGGATATGGACGTGATTGCAAAAGAATTGCGGAAATTCCAAGAGGCAGATGTGCCGGTGCTGTGGCGTCCATTTCATGAGGCATATGGCGATTGGTTCTGGTGGGGGGCAAAGGGCCCCGTTGCTGCTTCCAAACTATACTGCTTGATGTATGAATATTATACAAATGTGCTGCATCTGGACAATCTGCTATGGGTATGGAATTGTCCGATAAAAGAAGCCTATCCGGGGGATGAATACGTAGATGTG
>DLQV01000216.1:658-3896 GCA_002474415.1 Lachnospiraceae bacterium UBA7598 | reverse complement strand
ATTGATGGAAAACTGTTTCGTGGACAGAACCAGAAGGCAGGAGAGTTTGGACATATGATCCTGATTCCCGGAGGGGACAGATGTTATTGTGGGAAGCAGGGGTGTGCAGATGCTTATTGTGCGGCAAGTGTGCTGACTGGGGACGGAAAAATTTCTCTGGAAGAATTTATGGAACAGTTGAAACAGGGAAATAAGGAAGCTGAACAAAAATGGGAAAGATATATGGATCATCTTGCTATCCTGATATCCAATCTTCGGATGGCATATGATATGGATATTATACTTGGGGGAGATGTCGGAGGTGTACTGGCAGAGTATATGATTCCATTGGGACAGAAGGTATTGTCTTACAATGGATTTGACAGGGATATTTCTTATCTGAAAAATTGTTCTTATGAGAAAGAAGCATCGGCGGTTGGTGTGGCAAAACATTTTTTGTATGAATATGTAAAAGAATGCTGTTCGTAATGATAAAATTAAAAAAGTTCCTTCTTTACTGGCGTGTACATGCGGTAAAGAGGGAACTTTTTTTGTTTAAAAATTTAGAAAAACTGTACAAAAAGTAAAATAAAAAATTGTGCAACTGGTAAAAAATATTAAAATCTATTGACAAAACAGAGGAATGGGACAATAATGTAATTACTTTAATAAAACATTTTATAAAAGATAAAATAAAAGAAAAACCAATATAAAGGAGGAAGCAATTATGTTACAACAGGTAATGACAAATCCAGGAGAAATTACATTCAGAGAGGTTCCGGTTCCAGAAGTCAAGGATGATCAGGTACTGGTAAAAATCAGAAATATCGGTATCTGTGGTTCTGATATCCATGTATATCATGGAAAACATCCGTTTACGAAATATCCGGTGACACAGGGACATGAGGTTTCCGGAGAAATCGCAGAAATAGGGAAAAATGTTTCCGGGTTTCAGATCGGACAGAAAGTTACGATTGAACCACAGGTTTATTGCGGACACTGCTATCCGTGCCGCCATGGAAAATATAATCTTTGCGAGGAATTAAAGGTTATGGGATTCCAGACAACAGGTACGGCTTCTGAATATTTTGCAGTAGATGCATCTAAGGTAACGCCGATTCCGGAAGATATGTCTTATGAAGAAGGTGCGATGATCGAGCCTCTTGCAGTTGCCGTTCATGGAGTAAAGCAGATGGGCGATGTAAAAGGAATGAATATCACGGTAATCGGCGCAGGCCCAATCGGAAATCTTGTTGCACAAACGGCAAAAGGGTTGGGAGCAGCAAAGGTTATGATTACCGATGTTAGTGATCTGCGTCTGGAAAAAGCAAAAGAATGTGGAATTGATGTATGTGTCAATACGCTGCACAAAGATTTTGGAGAGGCTATGGTAGAGGCATTTGGTCCGGATAAGGCAGACGTGATCTATGACTGTGCAGGAAATAACATTACGATGGGGCAGGCAATCAAATATGCAAGAAAAGGAAGTGTGATCGTACTGGTTGCAGTATTTGCGGGAATGGCAGAGGTGGATCTGGCAGTTGCAAATGATCACGAACTCGATATTAAAAGTACCATGATGTACCGGCATGACGATTATGTAGATGGTATCCGTCTTGTCAATGAGGGAAAAGTACATTTGAAACCATTAATTTCAAAAACGTTTGCATTTAAGGATTATCTGAAAGCATACCAGTATATTGATGATAACCGTGAGACAACGATGAAAGTCATCATCAATGTGCAGGAGGATTAAACAGATGAAAAACGAATATGGAATTGTCGGAGTAGCCCACATAGGGCTCCCGACAAATGATTTAAAAAAGACAATCGAATTTTATAAAAGTCTTGGATTTGAAGTGATTTTAGAAACCTATAATGAAAAGGCAAAAGAAAAGGTAGCGTTTTTGCAGATTCAGAATTACTGTATCGAATCGTTTGAAAACGGACAGGCGGTGATGGCAGACGGGGCATATCAGCATGTCGCACTGGATGTGAAAGATATTGAGGAAATGTATAAAAAGATCTGTGAAAATGGATATGAAGTCATTACGGATGGAATTGAGCAGCTTCCGTTTTGGGATAATGGTGTAAAGTTTTTCATGATTAAAGGACCGAATGAGGAGAGAATCGAGTTTTGCCAGAAACTCTGATGAAGTAGGAGGAACGTATGGGTAGCGAGAACAGAAGTGGAAAAGTGCCGCTGATCAGCAAAATTGCATATGGTTTTGGTGATGTGGGTTGTAATTTCAGTTGGATGTTTGTCAGCAATTTTTTAATGATTTTTTATACGGATGTATTTGGAATCAGTATGGCAGCAGTGTCTGCACTGATGTTGTTTTCCCGATTTTGGGATGCCATTAATGATCCGATTGTTGGGGGACTGACCGACAAGACAAAGACAAGATGGGGAAGATACCGTCCATGGCTTTTGGTGGCGGCACCGATTACGGCAGTGCTCCTTGTAATGACGTTCTGGGCGAGACCAGACTGGAATCAGACTGCAAAAATTGTATATATGGTAATCACATATTGTCTCCTTGTTTTGGGATATACCTGTGTGAATATTCCATATGGAACACTTTGTGGAGCAATGACACAGGACATTGATGAGCGTGCAAAAATCAACACTTCTCGTTCCGTTGCAGCAATGATTGCAATCGGTGTGTTAAATATCATTACCGTTCCTTTGATTAACAAATTTGGAAGCAGCAGTGCAAAAACCGGATATCTGACGGTGGCAGTTATTTATGGATGCATTTTTGCAGCATGTCATTTCTTTTGCTTTGCAAAGACAAAAGAGGCTGTGATCACACCGGAAAAAGAAAAAATTTCTATAAAAGTCCAGCTAAAAGCGGTGCTTCAGAATCGTCCGTATCTGCTGGCTCTGGTAGGACAGATTTTATTTGGTTTTACTTTATATGGAAGAAATGCGGATGTCCTGTATTATTTTACTTATGTAGAAGGAAATGCCTCGTATTATACCACTTATTCGATGTGCATCATTATTCCTTCCATTATTGGAGCAGCCTGCTTTCAGCCGGTATTCCGTAAACTGAACAATAAAGGAAGAACTGCCAGTGTATTTGCACTTTTGACAGGAATTTCGATGCTTTCCATGTTTTTCTTTAATGTAAAAGAAGCTCCGGTTATCTTTTATGCATTGTCTGGAATTACACAGTTTTTCTTTTCCGGATTCAATACCGCAATTTATGCAATCATTCCGGATTGTGTGGAGTACGGTGAGTGGAAAACCGGA
>DLQV01000216.1:317-628 GCA_002474415.1 Lachnospiraceae bacterium UBA7598 | reverse complement strand
GGGATTGCGAAACGATGGATTTCAATATGCGTTTATTTCGCTTGGAAACAAGATTGGAATGGCAATTGGAACAGCACTTCTTGCCGGATTACTCGGAAAATACGGGTATGTGGCAAACCAGACACAAAATGCAGCCGTACTTTCCATTATGAAACATGCATTTACAACCATTCCGGGGGTTCTCTGGATTGTGACTGCTGTGGTATTATTCTTTTATCGGCTGAATAAAAAGCGTTATAATGAAATTGTGGAGGAATTAAAGAATGGAAAAAGAGGTTGATATTGTAGCATTGGGTGAACTGCTGATCGAT
>DLQV01000216.1:0-282 GCA_002474415.1 Lachnospiraceae bacterium UBA7598 | reverse complement strand
ACTGCTGATCGATTTTACCGAGGCAGGATACGGAAAAGATGGAATGAAGCTGTTTGAGCAGAATCCCGGTGGTGCACCGGCGAATTTGTTGACGGTTGCAAGCCATATGGGATACCGGACATCGTTTATTGGAAAAGTCGGAAAAGACATGCATGGTGCATTTTTAAAAAGAACCTTACAAAATGAGGGGATTGCAGTGGACCATCTGATCGAAGATGATAAGTATTTTACTACACTTGCGTTTGTAGAAATTGATGAAAACGGTGAGCGGAAATTTTCATT
>DLQV01000229.1 GCA_002474415.1 Lachnospiraceae bacterium UBA7598 | reverse complement strand
ATAACCTGTGGTGGTGACTGCAAGAACTGTCATGGGTGCCATTAATTAAATGTTCAACATACTTTATTGCAAAGAGACTGGCTTGTGCCGGTCTTTTTGTCGTTGCATAAATGAAAAAGGGAAAGCGGTAAAGCGGTTGAATCCACCATGTGCGAGTGTTATAATGATTCAGGCAAATAAATATAAAAGGAAAAGGGATTATGAGAAAATTACTGATTTATCTGAAAGAATACCGGAAAGAATGTATTCTTGCTCCACTATTTAAGCTGCTGGAAGCCTCTTTTGAGCTGATTGTTCCACTGGTAGTAGCGGCAATTATTGATCATGGAATTGCGGCGTCCAATAAGCCGTATATTTTTAAGATGGGTGGTGTCATGGTGCTGCTTGCACTGATCGGATTGACCTGTTCGATTACGGCACAATATTTTGCGGCCAAAGCGGCAGTAGGCTTTTCTACAAAAGTCCGCTATGCACTGTTCTCCCATATTCAGAAATTATCTTTTTCGGAAATGGATACGATCGGAACGTCGACTCTGATCACGCGAATGACCAGTGATATCAATCAGACGCAGTCGGGCGTGAATATGGTACTCCGGTTGTTTTTGCGTTCCCCGTTTATTGTGTTTGGTGCAATGATCATGGCATTTACCGTGGATGTAAAGTCTGCTTTGATCTTTGTTGTGACAATTCCACTGTTGTCGGTTGTCGTTTTTTCGGTGATGTTAGTCAGTATTCCACTGTTTAAAAAGGTACAGCGTGGACTGGATGAAGTACTTGGGCATACACGGGAGAATCTGGATGGAGCACGTGTCATTCGTGCATTTAACAAACAGGACGAGGAAACCAGGGATTTTAATGAAAGTAATGCGTATCTGACAAAGATTCAGATGCTGGTGGGAAGAATTTCCACACTGATGAATCCTTTGACCTATGTGATCATCAATTTTGCAATTATCGCTGTGATCTGGGTGGGAGGCCGTCAGGTTGATGTCGGACGGATCAGCCAGGGAGAGGTTATTGCGCTGGTAAATTATATGTCACAGATTCTGGTGGAACTGGTGAAACTTGCAAATTTGATTATTACCATCAATAAGGCAATTGCCTGTGGAAACCGTATTCAGGAAGTGCTTGAGGTTGCTCCAACAATTACAGATCCGGCTGCAGGAACCAAGGAACATACATCCAATGAGCTGGAAGTCGAATTTTCTCATGTTTCTATGAAATATGCAGGGAATGCTCAGGATTCCCTTACGGACATTAATTTAAAAGTGAAAAAGGGACAGACGATTGGAATTATTGGAGGAACCGGATCCGGAAAAAGTTCCGTGATCAGTCTGATTCCGCGTTTTTATGATGTATCGGAAGGCAGTGTAAAAGTTGCTGGAACGGATGTGCGGGAGTATAAACTTGAAGATTTGCGGCAGCGTATTGGCGTTGTTATGCAGAAAGCAGTATTATTCCAGGGAACGATTGCACAGAATCTGCGCTGGGGAAATCCGGATGCGACAGAAGAACAGCTGTGGCATGCCATAGAGGTTGCGCAGGCAACGGATGTGGTAAAGGGAAAAGAAGGTGGTCTGGATTATGTGATTGAACAGGGCGGAAGAAATCTGTCCGGCGGGCAAAAGCAGCGTCTGACGATTGCGCGTGCCGTTGTAAAAGATCCGGAAATTCTGATTCTCGATGACAGTGCATCGGCACTCGATTTTGCCACCGATGCGCGCCTGAGGGCTGCACTGCGTAATCTGCAGGGAAATAAAACCATATTTATTGTTTCCCAGAGAACTTCCTCCATTCAGTTTGCAGATCAGATACTGGTGATGGATGATGGACAGGCAGTAGGACTGGGGACACATGAGGAATTGCTGAAAAACTGTGAAATCTATCGTGAAATCTATGAATCCCAGTTTAAGAAAGAAGATCTGAAAAAGAACGGAGGTGCTGGAAATGTCTAAACAGAAGAATATGACCGGACAGATTGCAACATTAAAAAAGGTGATGCATTATCTGAAGCATTATATTCCTATATTGATTCTGTCGATTGTACTGGCAACCATATCTGTGGCGTTGACATTGTATTTCCCGATTCTGACGGGACGCGCCATTGATCTGATTCTCGATAAAGGAAATGTGGATTTTGCGGGAATTCTTGCAATCGCAAAAGAAGGCGTGATTGTAATCGCTATTACAGCTGCAGCACAGTGGGTTATGAATATGTGCAATAACCGCATGACGTATAATATCGTCCGTGATATCCGAAGAGACGCATTTGATAAAATAGAACATCTGCCATTGTCCTATATTGACAGTCATTCCCATGGAGATATGGTGAGCCGTATCATTGCGGATGTGGATACATTTGCGGATGGTCTTTTGATGGGATTTACCCAGTTATTTACCGGTCTGGCAACAATCATAGGAACATTGCTGTTTATGGTTTTTGTAAATGTGAAGATTACACTGGTGGTTGTTCTTCTGACACCGGTATCTCTGTTTGTCGCAAGTTTCATTGCAAAAAAGACATATTCGATGTTTCAGCTGCAGACACAGACCAGAGGAGAGCAGACGGCATTGATTGAAGAAATGGTCGGGAATCAGAAAGTTGTGCAGGCATTTTGTCATGAAGAGGAAGCACTTGACCAGTTTGCAGATGTGAATAACCGTCTGCAGAAATATTCTTTGCGGGCAACTTTTTTTTCGAGTCTGGTAAATCCAAGTACACGTTTCGTAAACAGTCTGGTGTATGCAGCTGTGGGTATTACGGGAGCACTTGCGGTTATTTTGACAGGAGGAGCATTTTCTGTCGGAAATCTTTCCTGTTTTCTGTCTTACGCAAACCAGTATACCAAGCCGTTTAATGAAATTTCGGGCGTTGTGACAGAATTGCAGAATGCCCTGGCCTGTGCTGCACGGTTTTTCGAATTGATTGAGGCGAGAGAAGAGGAGCCGGATGCAGCGGATGCATATCAGTTGGAACAGGCAGACGGAACTGTGGATATTGATCATGTTTATTTTTCTTACGTGCCGGAACAGAAGCTGATCGAAGATTTTAATCTGCATGTACAGCCGGGACAAAGAATTGCCATTGTCGGTCCGACCGGGTGTGGAAAAACAACGCTGATCAATCTTTTGATGCGTTTTTATGACGCTGATTCCGGATGTATTCAGGTGAGTGGCCATGACGTGATGCATATGACCAGGCATAGTTTGCGGAAAAATTATGGAATGGTGTTGCAGGAGACCTGGTTGAAAAAGGGAACGATACGGGAAAATATCTGTATGGGAAAACCGGATGCAACAGAGGAAGAAATGATTGCAGCAGCAAAGGCAAGTCATGCGCACAGTTTTATCCGCAGACTGCCAAAAGGGTATGATACTGAGATTACGGAAGATGGAGGAAATTTATCACAGGGACAGAAACAGCTGCTTTGTATTACCCGTGTTATGCTGTGCCTCCCTCCGATGTTAATACTTGATGAGGCAACTTCATCTATTGATACAAGAACAGAAATCCGGATACAAAAAGCGTTCCTGACGATGATGAAGGGACGTACAAGTTTCATCGTGGCCCATCGTCTTTCCACCATTCGTGAGGCAGATAGTATTTTGGTCATGAAAGATGGAAAGATTATCGAGCAGGGAAATCACGATACGCTTCTGGCGAAAAATGGTTTTTATGCAACACTTTATAACAGTCAGTTTGACCAGGGAAGCCGGGTATAAATAAAAATGATAAAAACAGCCCATAGGGGATATACAAATGATGTATCCTATGGGCTGTTTTGCTTGCTGGATGAAGATAGAAACTCTTTACGTTTATTTATCTGCTTTGTAGGAATAAGCATTGGAAATACGTGTGTTTTCCGCTGTCAGTGTGACTGGTTCCCGGTAATAGGCAACTACCGGAGTGCCGACTTCCAGAGTCTGAAAAAGTTTCTGGGCTTTTTTGGGAGGCACATTGATACAACCATGGGAACCGGAAGTTTTGTAGATCTGTTTGCCAAATGTGCTGCGCCAGCTTGCATCGTGTATTCCGACATTGTATGCAAACGGCATAAAATATTTGACATCAGAAGCATAATTTTCACCGACGAGTGTTGCATCTTTTTGCTTGTATGCAATTTTAAAGATGCCGTCCGGGGAACCATTTCCTCTGTTGATATTACCGGAAACAATATCGGTATCTGTGACAAGGGATCCGTCCTTATAGTACCAGAGATGCTGGTTGGTATAGTCAATTTCCACATAAGTATTGCCGATATCATCCAGTCCGCTCTGTATGGCCCGCTGTTCATAGACAGGTTCCCGTTTGACCGGTTTTCCTCCTTTTAAGTCTTTTAAGAGCTCTTTTTTTTCTTTGGTTTTGTCTATTACCCAGCCGTAATCGCCACCGCCGATTTTTACGGTGTCCCCTTTGCTTGTCTTGAATTTCCTTACATCTCCATAGGTATTGTAGGTACTTGCCAGACGCTGGACATAGGAAGTCAGCCGGGAGTTATCAATGGAGACAGAGCCGTCTTTGCTGATATCAAGTAAGGACAGGATCTGTCCTTTATCCAGCCCTTCGTTGGCACCATCAATCTCATAATCGACAGTCGAAGAGGTATAATGATTAATTTGTGAAACGGTATCTGCAATCTGCTGGTCATCTGCTGTGATGGCAGGTTTTTCGTAGCAGGCATCGGAAAGCGTCAGAGACGTTTCCTGGTCATTTACCGCTTTTTCAATTTCTTTTATGATTTCTTTGCGGATCGGAGCGTTTCCATTTTTTTCACTGATTACGGTGTAATCATCATCTGTAATTTGCAGATGGGCATCTTCCGGAGCCTCAATGTAGGAAGGATCAAAGAGTGCGAGTGCATCAATCCGCTGGTTTAATGCATCTTCATCGTAGTGGAATGAGCGATCCAGATCCTTCGTGTGTTTCTGAAACAGGGCAACAGGCCATAGCAGAATTTTCTGTTGTTTTACAAGAGCCTGTTCTTCGCCGGAACGCTTATAGGTATATGCAAAATCACTTCCGGAAAGGGTATATTTCTTTCCTTTCCGGTCAGTTATGACCAATTGATATTTTTGAGCGGAAGCGATGTTTTTGGTTTCCAACGCATCAGCGGTCTGGTTACCGCAGGAGATTCCCCCGATGGTTGTGTGTGGAAAATAGTGTCCGTGGTAAAAAATACAAAAACCTGCATAGATTCCGGCAACAGCCACACCGGTACCGCAGAGAATTCCGCGGAGCATTTTTCCGGAGTTTGTTTGTTTTGCCATAAAGATCTCCTTTTTATGAAGTATGGTCTGGTTTTAAATGAGGAACCGGCATATAGACCGGCACACCGTTTTTGTAGGTCAGAGATACTTCTCCCTGAATTAATGGATAAAGATAGTCGTACAGTTCCTGACGGATATCATTTCCGTGCGCATTGATCCATTCACGCGGAATGGACTTAGCCTCATTGGCAATGCCGCGGATTGGAGCATGGTCATAGGCTACTGTGTATGGATCGTTGGAAGTACGTGTCAGTGTTACCATGGAGGCGGTTACTCCTTCCTCGGCGAGTGATACGGCATGTTCTCCAAGCGAAAATGCCTCGGCCTGGTCAGTAGCAGATGCCAGATGGGAGGCACAGCGCTGCAGCACATTAACCTCGACAGAGCGGACTTTGACGCCGATGTTTTCTTTGACAAGAAATTCAAGCGCTTTTCCTGCACCGGAGAGCTGCTGGTGTCCGAACTGGTCTGCCACAGCTTTCGAGGAGGTAATATAGTCTCCGTTTTTGTCGCGGATTCCTTCGGATACGGCAACGATCACGTTGTTTAATGTTTTTAACTTGTTCCGGATATCGGTCAGAAACTGCTCCTTGTCAAAAGCAACTTCCGGAAGATAAA
>DLQV01000243.1 GCA_002474415.1 Lachnospiraceae bacterium UBA7598 | reverse complement strand
CCGAGGTTTTCCTTTTCTTTCTGGTTCTCTGTAATCTTTTTGAGCATCTCCTCATTGATCTCATCAAGCAGATACTCCAGACGCATAACACCGCCATCTCTCGTCTTAAACGGCTTACCGTCTTTTCCGTTCATGGTTCCGAATCCGATATGGGTCAGTTCCACATTCGGTCCGACGAGTCCGGTTTTTCTTGCACAGCGGAATACCTGTACAAAATGCATGCTCTGACGCTGATCCGTCAGGTAAATGATTGCATCCGGGTTGTAATCCTGCACACGCATTACGATCGTAGCAAGATCTGTCGTACTGTATAACGAAGCTCCGTCTGACTTTAAGATGATACATGGCGGAATCTCTTTTGTGTCCGTATCCTCTTTGACATCCACAACCAGAGCTCCTTCACTCATATAGGCAAAGCCCTTATCTTTCATCATCTGTACCATATCCGGAATATACGGCTGTGCATCCGACTCACCCTTCCAGAGCTCAAAGGAGACATTCAGATTATCATAGTTCTTCTTTAAGTCTGTTACGGAAACATCCAGAATATGTGCAAGAAGTGCACGGTATCCCCGTCTGCCGGCCTGCAGCTGGCTGGTTGCCTCCATAGCAGCCTCACGGAACGCTTCATCTTCCTTACTCTTTTTGCTGGCAGTCGGATAGATCTCCTCCAGCTCGGAAATGGTAAACGGCGCTTCTTTCGGATATTCTCCGGTATAGCTTTCATCATAGTATACCAGATCCGGCTTACGCTCTTTTAATTCTACAATGATCAGTCCCATCTGCAGACCCCAGTCCCCCAGATGCACATCACCGATCATGTTATGTCCCATAAATTTGCCAATCCGCTTGATACTCTCTCCAATGACGGCTGAACGCAGATGTCCGACATGCAATGGCTTTGCGACATTAGCTCCGCCATAATCCACAATAATCGTCTTTGGGTGTGCCGCTTTGTCACAGCCAAATCTTCCCTCATCTGCTTTCATATCACTGACATATTTTGCCAGATAGGCAGGACTTACTTTCATATTGATAAATCCCGGTTTTACGGACTCTACGCTCTCAAACAGTTCGTTTTCTGCCAGTGCCTGCGCAATCTTATCCGAAATCATAAACGGCGCACACTTGTACTCCTTTGCCGCTGCCATGGCTCCGTTACACTGGTATTCACACAGGTCCGGACGATTGGAAAGTGTGACTTTCCCGTATTTTGCATCATATCCCTGACCGGTAAATGCATTTGTCACCTGCTCGGTGATCAGATCTATTAATGTCTTCATAATAAGCTGCTCTTTTCCATTTTATGGTCTAATTGTTCTTTCCGGAAAGGTACTCATCAATACCCTTTGCAGCTGCCTTACCTGCTCCCATTGCAAGGATAACAGTAGCAGCACCTGTTACGGCATCTCCACCTGCATAAACGCCGTCTTTGCTTGTTGCACCGGTATCTTCGGTTGCGACGATACACTTGCGGCGGTTTGTCTCAAGCCCCTTGGTTGTGGAAGAAATGAGTGGGTTTGGAGAGGTACCGAGTGACATGATCACGGTATCACAGTCCATCTCATACTCAGAACCAGGAATCTCAATCGGGCTTCTTCTTCCAGATGCATCCGGCTCACCGAGCTCCATCTTGATGATGCGAACACCCTTTACCCAGCCATTCTCATCAACGAGAATTTCGGTCGGATTCTGCAGCAGATCAAAGATGATTCCCTCTTCTTTTGCATGATGTACTTCTTCCTTACGTGCCGGAAGTTCTTCCTCACCACGACGGTATACAATGTGTACCTCTGCGCCAAGACGAAGTGCGGTTCTTGCAGCATCCATGGCTACATTACCACCACCGACAACGACAACTTTCTTTCCATGGGAAATCGGAGTCTCATATCCTTCCTCAAATGCTTTCATAAGGTTGTTTCTTGTCAGAAATTCGTTTGCGGAGAATACTCCGTTTGCCTGCTCGCCAGGAATTCCCATGAAACGTGGAAGTCCTGCTCCGGAACCGATAAATACAGCCTCAAAGCCTTCCTTTTCCATCAGCTCATCGATCTTTACGGATTTACCAATGACAACGTTGGTCTCGATATCCACACCGAGTGCCTTTACGTTTTCTACCTCGGCTGCTACAACCTTGTCCTTTGGAAGACGGAACTCCGGAATACCGTAGCTTAACACGCCACCGGCGCGGTGCAGTGCCTCAAAGATGGTTACATCGTAACCAAGCTTTGCCAGATCTCCGGCACAGGTCAGGCCTGCAGGGCCGGAACCGATCACTGCTACTTTATGTCCGTTTAACTTCTCTGCTTTCTTTGGCTTAATGCCATGCTCACGTGCCCAGTCGGCAACGAAACGCTCTAACTTACCGATGGCAACCGGATCTCCCTTAATACCACGGATACATTTTCCTTCACACTGGCTCTCCTGTGGGCATACACGGCCACAGACAGCAGGAAGTGCAGAAGACTCGGAGATAATATGATAAGCCTCCTCAAAGTTGCGCTCCTTGACCTGGGCGATGAATGCCGGGATATTGATCGAAACCGGACATCCCTTCATACACTGTGCATTTTTACAATTTAAGCAACGGGAAGCCTCTGCAACTGCCTCTTCCTCGTTGTATCCATAACATACTTCTTCAAAATTCGTAGCACGAACCTTTGGCTCCTGCTCACGAACCGGTACTCTGACTAATCCTTCCATTACTTGTCACCTCCGCAATGGCCGCATCCACCGTGATGGGTAGCGCCCTCTTCATATGCGAGCTTTGCTCTGCCTTCTTCTGTCTTGTACTGCTGTTGACGCTTCATTGCCTGATCAAAGTCAACGAGATGTCCGTCGAACTCCGGTCCGTCAACACATGCGAATTTTACTTCTCCGCCAACCATCAGACGGCATGCTCCACACATACCGGTTCCGTCTACCATGATCGGATTCATGGACACAACCGTCGGAATCTCAAGCTTCTTGGTAAGGATTGTAACGAATTTCATCATGATCATCGGTCCGATTGCGACACATACATCATAATGTTTTCCATCATCGACCAATGCCTGTAACTGCTGGCAGCCGTTTCCGTGGAAACCATAAGTACCGTCATCGGTACATACATATACGTTTCCGGCTACTGCCTTCATCTCATCAATATAGAAAAGCAGATCCTTGGTACGGGAACCCATAATCACATCTGCATCAATTCCATGCTCATGCAGCCATTTTACCTGTGGGTATACCGGTGCGGTTCCCAGACCTCCTGCGATAAATACGATTTTCTTTTTCTTCGTCTCCTCCAGGTTTTCCTCCTCGCAAAGCTCGGACGGACATCCCAATGGTCCAACGAAATCTTCGAGAGCATCGCCCTCATTTAAGGCCATCATACGCTCGGTTCCTGCGCCAATCGTCTGTACCACGATGGTGACAGTCTCCTTCTCTCTGTCATAGTCACAGATCGTAAGCGGAATACGCTCTCCTACTTCATCTGTCTTTGCAATGATAAACTGTCCCGGCAGACACTCATTGGCTACACGCGGTGCCTTGATGTCCATCAGGATAATGTTATCTGCCAATGTTTCTTTTCGAACAATCGGGTACATAAACTGCCTCCTGTATGTAATA
>DLQV01000067.1:3234-6348 GCA_002474415.1 Lachnospiraceae bacterium UBA7598 | reverse complement strand
TTTCCATCAAATGCAATGCGTCCGAACCAGTTCACATAAGGGGACTGCTCCCGGTTTTTCAAGACATCCTGAAATGCCCAGAATCCTCTTCCCACATGGTTGAATACACCGTCAAGTACCACACGGATTCCTTCTTTGTGCAGATTGCTGCATACATTTGCGAAATCCTCATTTGTACCCAAGCGGGTATCAATCTTTGTATAGTCTCTGGTATTGTATCCATGTGTGTCCGATTCAAATACCGGAGAAAAATAAATGGCATTGGCCCCTAATTTTTTGATATGAGGAATCCAGTCATTTACTTTTTCAATTCTATGTTCCAGCACGCCGTCATTTTCAAATGGTGCTCCACAAAATCCCAATGGATAAATCTGATAAAAAACACTTTCGTAAGCCCACATATATAAAATCTCCTTTCGGCTTCCCTGTTATTTTATGTTACATTTCATCCGGCATGATAATGGCCGCAATGATGTATGCAATCAGTCCACTGCCGCCCGCAAGTGTAAAGATCACCCAGATCAGGCGGATCACGGTCGGATCTACATCAAAATAGTTTGCAATTCCACCACATACCCCACAAATCTTTTTATCGGTACTGCTCTTGTATAATCTTTTCTTCATCGTATTTCCCTCTTTTCTGAACATCTGCAATTTTCAGGATAATTTCAGTATACACAATCCCAAATAAAATTTCCACTATCCCTTCAACTGTTCATGCATGATTAAGGAAACTTTAAGGAATTTTCCAAAAACAAAAGATTGCATAACAATTTGCAAGATAGATAGATGTTGTATGACAGGTTCTATGATAAAATCAAGAAAATAATGAAAAGATTACCAAGAGGGGAGATATACCATGCAAACCTATACTTTAAACGGAACCTGGCAGCTTTCTTCCAGAAACCGTTCTTTAGAATCTGTGGACATGCAGGTTCCGGGCACTGTACTTTCCGGACTTCTTGCCGCCGGAAAAATAAAAGATCCATTTTACCGAACCAATGAGGACGCTACACGCGCATTGTTCTGGAAAGATTATGTCTTCACACGAACCTTTGCTCTCGATGAAGAGTTCTTTTCGCAACAGCATATTGTTCTGGTATGTGAAGGTCTTGACACACTTGCAGAAATCAGCATCAACGGCACATTCCTTGCAAAAACAGACAACATGCACCGTACGTGGAAATTCCAGGCAAAGGAACTTCTGCACACCGGAAAAAACGAAATTCAGATTGTCTTTCGCTCTGTGCTGCGTTTTATCGAAGATTATCCTTATGAAGCCCATAAAAAAATAAATTATATTCCGTGCGGCTCCATGAAAGGAAACCAGCTTTTGCGCAAAGCACATTCCATGTTTGGCTGGGACTGGGGTCCACAGACCATCGATGCCGGAATTTTCCGGGACATTTATTTACAAGGATATTCCCATGCCAGAATCGAAGACATCCGCATCCATCAGCAGCATGCCCAAAATGTTTCTATCCAGACATCCATAACACTTTCCGAATCCGTTCCGGGACAGAAACTTTGCGTGGAACTCCTAGAAGACGGTGCAGATAAACCGCTGCAGACGAAACTGTGTAAAACAAATACAGACGGTGTGGCAGCGGTGGATTTTTTGATCGAAAATCCAAAACTCTGGTGGCCGAATGACTATGGCGATCAGCCTCTTTATATCGTCAGGACCACTTTACTCGACGAAAACGGAACGAACCTGGAATGTATCACTAAACGGATCGGTCTGCGCACTCTGACCATCAGTCAGGAAAAAGACGAATGGGGAAATGAATTTGCCTTCTGTGTCAATGGCGTCAAAATTTTTACCCGCGGAGGTAACTATATTCCAGATGACTGTCTGTACACAAGGATTACCGAAAAGAAGCTCGATTATATTCTGGAAAGCTGCCGCAGGGCACACTTTAACTGCGTCCGTGTATGGGGTGGCGGTTACTATCCTTCCGATGCTTTTTATGATCTCTGTGATGAAAAAGGGCTGATCGTATGGCAGGATCTGATGTATGCCTGCAATGTCTATGATGTAACGGACGCGTTTGCCGAAAACTGCAGGCAGGAAACCTATGATAATGTGCGCCGTCTGCGCCACCACGCCAGCCTTGGTTTATGGTGTGGCAACAACGAAATTGAATCTGCCTGGAATCATTGGGATGATTTCCAGAAAGAAACCCCTTATCTTCGTGCCGATTATATCAAATTATTTGAAGAAGTTCTCCCGAAAGCCGTACAGGAAGCAGACGGTGAAACCTTTTACTGGCATTCCTCCCCGTCATCCGGCGGCTGTTTTGACAATCCGGATGATGAAAATCGCGGAGATACCCATTACTGGGATGTCTGGCATGGACAGAAACCATTTACCGACTACCGCAAATATTTTTTCCGTTTTTGCTCCGAATTCGGTTTTCAGTCTTTCCCATGTGCAAAGACCGTCAACAGTTTTACTTTGGAAGATGACCGCAATATTTTCTCCCGTGTCATGGAAAGCCATCAGAAAAATGATGCGGCAAACGGTAAGATGCTCTATTATCTGTCCGAAAATCTGCGCTATCCAAAAGATCTGACACATCTTCTGTATGCCAGTCAGGTATTACAGGGTATGGCCATCAAATACGGTGTGGATCACTGGCGCCGAAACCGCGGCCGCTGTATGGGAACCCTCTACTGGCAGATCAATGATGACTGGCCGGCACCTTCCTGGTCCAGCATCGATTATTTTGGCAGATGGAAAGCCCTGCATTACATGGCTCAGAAATTTTATACTCCACGCGCGGTCAGTATGACGCTGGAAGATCATAGATGCCACGTATATTTTTCCAATGAATCTTTCGAAGCCACAGCATATTCCCTCACCTTGTCCATTCGTGACCTGTCCGGGAATGTGTTGGAAACATATGAAACCAAAGGAAACTCCCCGGCCTTTTCCGCTATCGAAACAGCAGTTGTCGATATCCGTTCCTGGGAAGATCGAAAAGATGACGTATTTTTGGAAGCAGTGCTGCATACGAAAGATCAAAAAGTGTTAAAAGATGTGGAAACACTTGTGCCATACAAATATTTAAATCTAAAAAAGCCAATTATATCCACGGAAGCAGAAGAAAC
>DLQV01000067.1:0-3204 GCA_002474415.1 Lachnospiraceae bacterium UBA7598 | reverse complement strand
TTTATCCTGCACATTTCCAGTGACTGCTTTGCTCCGTTTGTTGCTTTGGATTTTGACGATGCAGATGTTATTTTTTCTGATAACTTTTTCCACCTGACGGATAAAACGGTACAGGACATCATTGTGAAAAAAGAAGACATCTTACAGGGACATTTTGAAAATGCCGAAGATTTCAGGAAACGCCTTCAGATTCTGTCTCTGGGCACTTCCTACGCCCGTTCCTGAAAAAATGTATTATCCACGTATCACAAAAAATAAAATGTGCGCTTGTCGCACACTTTCGCGCGCGAGCGGTATGTTCAATATAAACTTCAGCGCCGGATCCACTTTCTCGGATTCCGACGCTGTTTTTGGGTTTACAGATGTTCTTCCAGTAAAAGGACATCCCATTTTTTCAATTTCATTCCGTGTTCTGTCATCTTTCCGCTGATCATGTCTTTCTTTCCGGTCAGACTCTCCGGCAGAATCTGCTCCTCATCCGTAAAGTTCATGACAAAATAGAATCGCGTGGTATCACTGACACGTGTGACAACTTCAAGTCCTGTTTCTTCCGGGATAACGGATAAAACTCCGGCCTCTTGGACTGCCTGATCCAAAATCTTTGCAAGCCCTTCTTCCTCAAACTGGGTTGCAATATAATATGTGGTGCCTTTTCCGTATGTATTCTTTGATGCTGCCGGCATTCCTGCATAGAAATCTTCCTCATAAGAGGCAAGTGCTTTCGCACCCTCTAAATGCATCAGATCGCACAAAAGACCACATGCTGCTGTACTGCCATCTGCAAACTTTGCCTTATTTTTCTGTTCCGGTGCAAGGGCATCAATCTCCTCAACCCATACCCCCGCCATCTCGCGGAGTGGTCCCGGATAACCACCTAGATATACATTATCCGACTGTCCGACAATTCCGCTCATAAACGTAGTGATCAGAATACCGCCATTTTTCACGAAATTCTCCAGCGCTTCTTTCATGCCATCCTTTACCATATAAAGCACTGGTGCCACAACAACCTTGTATTTTGAAAAATCCGCATCCACAGGAATCATATCCACACCGATATTTTTCTTGTAAAAATACTGATAATACTGCTGAATCTGATCGACATATTTTAAATCCTCGGACGGGCCGCTGGTGTACTCCAGTGCCCAGTAATTATCCCAGTCAAAAATCAGGCCGACTTCCGCTTCATTGCGTGATCCTAAAGTACGGTCTCCAAAGCTTTCCAGCTCTGCACCAAGCTGGGCCACCTCACGGAATACACGGGTATTTTCATTTCCCACATGCGCAATCACAGCACCATGGAATTTCTCACATCCACCCACACTTCTGCGAAGCTGGAAAAACTGGATCGTATCTGCTCCGTGTGCCAGTGTCTGATAACTCTGTGCCCGCATCTGCCCTGGACGTTTCAAGGAATTGTATTTCTGCCAGTTCTGCTGGCTTGGTGTCTGCTCCATCAGCATAAACGGCTCATCTTTTAAACCGCGCATCAGATCGTGTGTCATGGCAATGCTGCTCCACGGCGTATCATAGGAAGGATAATTATCCCAGGATACAACATCCATTTCTTTTGCCCATTTGAAATAATCAAGTCCTTTAAACGTTCCCATCAGATTTGTGGTAACAAATGCATCCGGTTTCACACTCTTTATGGCGTCGCGTTCCATCTTGAAGCACGCTAACTGGCTGTCCGAATAAAATCTGCGATAATCAATGGAAATACCTGCAAAAGCGGTCTTTTCGCTTCCGATTCCATCGCTTAATGCATTCGGAGGTACCACATCATCCCAGTCGTAAACGGTATGTCCCCAGAACTCCATATTCCAGGCTCTGTTTAATGCATCGATTGTCTTATACTTATCTTTCAGCCATACACGGAATGCCCTCTGGCAATTCTCGCAGAAGCACTCATTTCCATATTCATTGCTGACATGCCAGCAGGTCACATGCGGATTGTCTGCATAGCGCTCTGCCAGTTTATATGCCAGTTCACGCGCATAATGTTTAAACACAAAAGAATTCGGGCAGGCATTGTGGCGACCGCCAAATTTGTGCTGTCTTCCTTCATAATCGGTAAACATCACTTCCGGATATTTGCGCACCATCCATCCTGGAAGGGCTGCCGTGGAAGTGGCAAATACGATATCGTAATTTTCTTTTGAAAGCATATCCACGATCTCGTCAAGTTCATCAAAATAATATTCATGCTCCGACGGCTGGATCTTTGCCCACGAAAATACATTGATTGTCGCGGTATTGATGTGTGCATCTTTAAAAATGCGCATATCTTCCTGCCAGATATCCTTCGGCCACTGATTTGGGTTGTAATCTCCTCCGTAGAGAATTCTCTTAAAATGTGTACTCATATTTTTCTCCTTTTCTTTTCGATTCTGAATTTATGTCTCACTTTTTTGTTTTCGTTGATTTTCCCTATTATACGATACAATCTTTTATATTTGTATAACAGGATAAACCAATTTATATAACATTTTGAAACCATTTCTTTTTCTGTTGAAATATGCTATGATGCCATAGGAAAAAAGAAGCGGAGGTATCTCATGGCAATCTATTTCAGCAACACGCTCAGCAAAGAACCGTTCCAGTTTGATTCCGTTGGAAACCACTGGCTGCAGGAAGCGCTCAGCCGTCCACAAGGTTACCCAATCTATCACTATTTGCAGACAGAAGAAGGCTGTGGCATTTTCACAATTGACGGAAAAGAATATGTTTTGCCCGAAGGTCACGGCATTCTGATCACACCGCATGTCCCACATGCTTACCGTGCAGCAGACACCTCTGCATGGATTACGTGTTTTGCAACATTTGGGGGTACAATGGAAGCACATCTGCCGCAGATTCTTGGCAACAACCGCATAATTTTTACAGAAAAGGAAAATGCTCTGGAAATCAAAGCTGTGATCGACCGTGCTGTAGCACGTTTTAAAACAGCACCCGTCAATACACACCAGCTTTCCTGCGACTGTTATGCACTGCTGCTGCAGTTTTCCAATGGATTTTTCCACGCCAACACCAGCGATCCTGCGTGGGAAAAATACGTCCAGCCCGTGCTTCGGCTGATGGAAACACACTACATGGAGGATCTGACCGCCGAACAGCTCTGCCGCAACGTCTATGTATCCCCCCAGTATTTGTCTCGCCTGTTTGTGCGCTATCTTGGGTGCTCGGTCTATGAATATCTGACCA
>DLQV01000078.1 GCA_002474415.1 Lachnospiraceae bacterium UBA7598 | reverse complement strand
TTATTTCAAAAGAAAAAGCTTATCTTTCCAGTGGAAGATAAGCTTTTTCAATAAATACATTATTTCTTTTTCTTGGTGGAACCGGATTTGGTTTCCTTCAACTGTGCGCTGGCTTCATTGTATTTCTCCTGAAGTCTTGCACGGAATCCTTTTTTCTTCTTGGCCGGCTTTTCCAACGGACCACGGAGACCACGGACACCGGTGATATAAAGACCACTGACCGTTGCTTTTACTTCTTTCTTTACCGGAATATCGTCGTAGACCTGCTCGTCTGCGATCAGTGTCATGACTCTTGGTCCGACTTTTGCTTTTACGATCGGAAGTTTGGCACGCTGCATGAGTTTATTGGCCTGTTCCATTACCTGTGCAGGAAGACCGGCATCTTTCATTTTCATTCGCTTTTTGTCGATAATCAGCATCGTCACTGTCTGGGCAGCGGCTTTCATCTGTTCATCCTGTTCTTCTTTTTTCTTTTGTGCTTTCTTTCCGAGAAAGTACAAGACGATCATAGCGGCTACCAGAATAATGGCAATCACTAATAATACGATTCCTATTGATTTCATCGTGGATTTCCTCCTCTACATACTAAAATTCATTGTAGCAAAGATTTAGCCAAAAATCAACGTTTACTGTTTGTATTTTCTTTGGATTTATGGTATGTTTAATTAGTTGTAAAAGGAAAGAAAGAAGGATTCGTAAGATTATGAAGAAAAGAGTGGTTATACTTTTTTTATGCATGACAATGGCTTTGTCCATGGGTGCATGTGCAAAGAGTGATAAAAAAACAAGTACCCAGCAGGGAACACAGGAGACCGCAAGTGAAGTGTTTGACGGACCGCACAGCGCACAGATGAAGCTGGATCTGTCTAAGCTGGTGACAAAACTTGCAGATTATAAAGGCATTGATGTGACCATTTCCGGAAATTATGATGTGACCGATGATCAGGTAGAGCAGAATTTAATGTCGTTGCTTCCGTATTATGGAATCACTGGTGTTGAAGTAAAGGATCGTGATACCGTTCAAAAGGATGATTATGTCAAAGTGGATTATACCGGTTATCTGGACGGAGATGCATTTGACGGGGGTTCTGCGACAGATACGATGATTGATGTGGCAAACAACTGTGATGCAGAAAAAAAGACGAACTATATAGATGGTTTCAGTGATGGCCTTGTGGGCGCAAAAGTCGGGGACGAGGTGAGCTCAGATGTGACATTCCCGGATGACTATCAGTCCTCCAATCTGGCAGGAAAGAAAACGACATTCAAATTTAAAATCAAGGGCATTTATAAGCCGGTCACCATGGATACACTGACCGATGACATGGTCGCAGATGCATTTACGGAGCAGAAGATTACGACGAAGAAGGATCTGATTGCATATGTGCGTCAGGTATTGGAAAAGCAGGCAGCCAATTCCAAATCCCAGGCAAGCATCAGTGCAGTAGAAGATTATCTGCTGGACAAATGTGAAGTGACAATTCCGGATGAATATCTGGATGCGCGTCTGCAGGAATATCAGCATGAGTTTGAAGAGGACAACTGCAACGATACACAGACTCTGGAACAGTATGCAAAGAAAAACAGTACCACGGTAGACGATATGAAGAAGCAGTGGAAAAAACTGATGACAAAGCAGATTAAAATTGAATTTATTTTTGGACGGATCGCGGAAAAAGAAAACATCAAGGTCAGCGATGACGATTTCAAATCTTTTGTAGATTATCTGGTAAGCTCGAGCAACAGCCAGATGGCGGATGAAAATGCCGTATATGAATATTACGGAGTTGGAAACAAGGCAGATGGAAAGAAAACACTTCGTCAGCTGTATGTGGTAAATCAGGCAATTTCGTATGTTGTAGAGAAAGCCAATGTTACGGTAAAACCGGATACACAGGCAACCGAGTCGACAGAAAACTAAAAGAGTCAATAAAAACTAAGGGATAGATTTTTAACGGAGGGACAGTATGGAGTTAGTAAATGTCAGAGAGATTTTCAGAAATACGATCAAGTATGAAAACCAGCAGGTGACAATCGGCGGATGGGTCAGAAGCAACCGCAATTCCAAAAATTTTGGATTCATTGTAGTGAATGACGGAACATTCTTTGAACCAATCCAGGTGGTATACGGAGATGGTCTGGAAAATTACGAGGAAGTCTGCAAGATTAATGTCGGAGCAGCAATCATTGTAAAGGGACAGTTAGTGCCTACACCGGAAGCAAAGCAGCCATTTGAAATCCAGGCGGCAGAGGTAACCGTGGAAGGTGCATCGACACCGGATTATCCACTGCAGAAAAAGCGTCATACGTTTGAATATCTGCGTACCATTTCACATCTGCGTCCGAGGACCAATACGTTTGAGGCTGTGTTCCGTGTGCGCTCCCTGTGTGCGTACGCAATCCACAAGTTTTTCCAGGAGCGCGATTTTGTATACGTGCATACCCCACTGATCACGGGAAGCGACTGTGAGGGTGCCGGGGAAATGTTCCAGGTAACAACACTGGATTTAAAAGATGTGCCGAAGAAACCAGATGGAACGGTAGATTATACAAAGGATTTCTTTGGAAAACCAACCAATCTTACCGTCTCCGGTCAGTTAAACGGGGAAACCTATGCAATGGCATTTAAAAACATTTATACGTTTGGACCGACCTTCCGTGCGGAAAATTCCAACACAACCAGACATGCGGCAGAATTCTGGATGATTGAGCCGGAGATCGCTTTTGCAGATCTCGAAGATGATATGATGCTGGCAGAAAGCATGTTAAAGTATGTGATCAATTATGTGATTGAGCATGCGCCGGAAGAGATGGCATTCTTTAATAATTTTGTGGATAAGGGACTGCTGGATCGCCTGGAGAACGTCGTAAACAACGATTTTGCACGTGTGACATACACCGAAGCAATTAAGATTCTGTCAAAACACAATGACAAGTTTGATTACAAGGTATCCTGGGGATGCGATCTGCAGACAGAACATGAGCGTTACCTGACGGAGCAGATTTATAAGAGACCGGTATTTGTAACGGATTATCCGAAGGAAATCAAGGCATTTTATATGAAACTCAACGAAGACGGAAAGACCGTTGCAGCAGTCGACTGTCTTGTTCCGGGAATCGGAGAGATCATCGGCGGAAGTCAGAGAGAGGACGATTACGACAAACTGCTGGCACGTATTCAGGAATTGGGACTGAAAGAGGACGATTACAAGTTTTATCTGGATCTGCGCAAATACGGATCGGCCAGACATGCCGGATTCGGTCTGGGATTTGAGCGTTGCGTGATGTACCTGACCGGTATGGCAAATATCCGTGATGTCATTCCGTTCCCTAGAACCGTAAACAACTGTGAACTGTAAAATGGAATAAAAGAAATGCATTTTCCATAAACTCTAAGGAGGACAATTTCCGGAGGAGTATGTGTGGAGAATGAGCAGGAACAAATAAAAAATAAAAAAACGGGAAGAAACGTCGCAAAGTTTGCAGGCAGCTTTATAGGCACATGTCTGCTCTCTGCGGCGTTTTTCCTGTTGTGGTGCTGGATCTCATATTCGATGAGATTGTCGGTGGAACTGATCCGTGCGGGGATTACGGTGTGGTATGCGTTATCCTGTCTCACTGGTGGAAAAATGCTACGGGCATGCAAATGCGGTGTGGTCCCGCTTTGTGCAGTTTTGCTTGGAAGCTGTTTTTTCGGAGTCCTGTATGTCTGTTCCTGTATACAGGGAAAGGGCTGGATTGCACTGGAAGGAGAAACGCTTACTATCTGGATTTTGTGCACAGCGGCAGCTTTGCTGGGAAGTGTGCGATGGAAAAAGGGGAGATGACAGGGAGTGTATAAAAAAATACTTTCCTTATGGCGCCGGCTGTGATATAATAACACAGATAGACGGGAAATCCGAAAAAACAGACAAAGGAGAGATTCTCATGAAGCATGTAAAGACATTAAATACAAGAAAGTTACAGAACACAATCAAGACAGGTGGATGTGGCGAGTGCCAGACATCATGCCAGTCTGCATGTAAGACATCTTGTACAGTAGGAAACCAGACTTGCGAGAAGTGTAAGTAATCACAGAGTGATTGCTTACGTAGCCCGAACGCTAAGTAAGAAAAATAAGGCATAATAAAGCCGCGTGCGTAGCGCGCGGTTTTATTATGTTTAAGAAAGAGAGGAAATATTATAGTGGTTCATCAGTTTAAGAACAATGGCTATGATATTGTATTAGACGTAAACTCCGGTGCGATTCATGTAGTGGACGATGTGACTTACGACGTGATCGCATTATTTGAGGATCATTCCAGGGATGAGATCATTGCACAGTTACAGAAGCAGTATCCGAAGAATGAAATTGAAGAGGCAATTGAAGAAGTAGAGCAGTTAAAGGAGCAGGGAGACCTGTTTACCGAAGATGCATACGAACAAAAGATTGTTGATTTTAAGAAACGGCCGACCGTAGTAAAGGCATTGTGTTTACATATTGCACATGACTGCAACCTTGCCTGCCGCTATTGTTTTGCGGAAGAGGGCGAATATCATGGTCGAAGAGCGTTGATGTCTTATGAGACAGGAAAGCAGGCACTTGATTTTCTGATTGCAAACTCTGGAAACCGAAAAAATCTTGAGGTAGATTTCTTTGGCGGAGAGCCACTCATGAACTTTGATGTGGTAAAACAGTTAGTTGCCTATGGAAGGGAACAGGAAAAGCTGCATGACAAGCATTTCCGGTTTACGCTGACAACGAACGGAGTGTTGTTAAACGACGATATCATGGAATTTGCAAATAAGGAAATGGATAATGTCGTTTTAAGTATTGACGGAAGAAAAGAAGTAAATGACCGTATGCGTCCATTCCGAAAGGGTGCGGGAAGCTACGATCTGATTGTCCCGAAGTTCCAGAAGCTTGCGGAGAGCCGGAATCAGGAGCGCTACTATGTCCGTGGTACCTATACGCATTTCAACACGGATTTTTCTAAGGATGTACTGCATCTGGCAGATCTGGGATTCAAGCAGATCTCTGTTGAGCCGGTTGTCGCACAGCCAACAGACGAATATGCACTGCAGGAAGAGGATCTTCCGGTACTCTTTGAAGAATATGATAAACTCGCGGCAGAGATGGTCCGCCGTAACAGAGAAGGAAATTCTTTCAATTTCTTCCATTTCATGATTGACCTGGAAGGTGGCCCTTGTGTGTACAAGCGTCTGTCCGGATGCGGTTCCGGAACAGAATATCTTGCGGTTACACCGTGGGGAGATCTGTATCCGTGTCATCAGTTTGTCGGAAATGAAGATTTCCTGATGGGAAATGTCTGGGAAGGTGTGAAGAATACACAGCTTCGCGACGAGTTTAAGTGCTGCAATGTCTATGCAAAAGAAAAGTGCCGTAAGTGTTTTGCCAGATTTTACTGTAGTGGGGGATGTGCTGCAAATTCGTACAATTTCCATGGAACCATCACAGATGCTTATGATCTGGGATGTGAACTCCAGAAGAAACGTATCGAATGCGCAATCATGATAAAAGCTGCGGAAGCGGAAAATTAAAGGAATAGGAAGGAAGCAAAAATGAAAAAAAGCAAGGGCGTCGCTATAATCGCGATTATCCTGGCCTGTCTGATCGGACTGGGATATTATACGAGCACGATTATGTCTGCGACAAGCACAAGTCAGAAAAAAACTGACAACAAGACGGAATCCGAAGGTATTAAACTTGGTCTTGATCTTTCCGGTGGTGTGTCCATTACTTACCGGATCAAAGACAAGAATCCATCCAAGAAAGACATCGATGATACGGTAGCAAAGCTCGAAGAGCGTGCGGAAAGTTACAGTACCGAGTATTCCGTATACCCGGTTGGTGATGACCGTATTACCGTAGAGATTCCAGGTGTTTATGATGCAAATGCCGTACTTGAGGATCTGGGAAGTCCAGGATCTTTGTATTTCATCGTTCAGAAAGATTCTGATGGAAATGAGAACTATTCTTATGACAGTTCTACAGGAAACTACAAGCTCAACTATGATATTCAGGATCTGATCGACAACGGTTCTGTGATTATGGACGGTAATGATGTAAAGTCTGCCAATGCAGCTTACAATCAGTCTACCTCTACAAGCACCAAGGAGCCGGTTGTTCAGCTGACATTAAAGAAAAAAGCTGCAGATATATTTGCAGAGGCAACTACAAAGGCAGCTTCTTCCCAGGAATCTATCGGTATTTACTATGACGACCATTTCATCAGTGTACCGAAGGTAGAGAGCGCGATCAAAGACGGAAGCTGTGTCATCAACGGTATGTCTGATTACGATGAAGCGGAGCAGCTTGCAACATTTATCCGTGTAGGTGCGATCAACTTAAAACTCGAAGAAATGGAATCTTCCGTAGTAGGCGCACAGCTGGGTGGAAAGGCACTTTCTTCCAGTGTCAAGGCAGCCATCATCGGACTGATCCTTGTTATGCTTTTCATGATCTTAAACTACAGCTTATCCGGTGTGGTTGCATCCATTGGTCTTGCCATTTATACGACCGTAACGGTAGCTTTGATTTATCTGTTTGAAATTACGCTGACACTTCCTGGTATCGCGGGTGTTATCCTCGGTATCGGTATGGCGGTGGATGCGAATGTTATTATTATCTCGCGTATCCGTGAGGAAATTGCAGCCGGCAAGTCTGTATTGACGGCTATTAAAACAGGTTACAAAAAGGCAATGTCAGCCATCATTGACGGTAACGTGACAACCTTTATTGCAGCACTGGTACTGATGTGGCTTGGTTCTGGAACTGTTAAGGGATTTGCATATACATTGATTATCTCCCTGATCGTTTCCATGTTTACCGCACTGGTAATTTCAAGACTGTTAAATCTGGCATTTTATGCTGTTGGATGCAGAAACGAGAAATTATATGGACGTGCAAAAGAGCGTAAAACAATCAATTTCATGAAGCATCGCTGGGTATGTTTTATTATCTCCATCGTTGTGATCGTAGCTGGATTTGTTGGAATGATTGGTTACGGAACAGCAGGAAAGGGTGCTTTGAATTTCAGTCTGGAATTTAAGGGTGGTACATCCATTTCCGCAGATTTTGGAAAAGATTATACCGTTGAGCAGGTAGAGGACAAGATTGTACCGGAAGTCGCAAAGGTTATCAATGATAATGCCATCCAGGCAAGTACCGTATCTGGCAGCAATGTTGTTACCATCAAGACAAAGACACTGAGCCTGAGCGAACGTGAAAAGGTAAATAAGATGCTCGTGGACAAGTTTGGCGTAAAAGAGTCTACGATCGAAAGCCAGAGTATTGGTTCTACCATCAGTAATGAAATGCGTTCTAATGCGGTTAAGGCATTGATCGTTGCATGTATTTTCATGCTGTTTTATATCTGGTTCCGTTTCAAGGATATTCGTTTTGCAGGAAGTGCAATTATTGCGCTGGTACACGATGTACTTGTTATGTTAACCGGTTATGCATTGATTCGTATTTCTGTAGGTAATACATTTATCGCCTGCGTACTTACGATTGTCGGATATTCCATCAATGATACCATCGTTATCTTTGACCGTATCCGTGAGAACATGCAGGGAATGAAGAAACAGACACCGGAGACACTGGCAGAGGTGGCAAACCGGTCTCTGACACAGACACTTTCCCGTTCACTGAATACATCCATTACAACCATCATCATGGTATTACTGCTGTTCATCCTCGGAGTATCTTCGATCCGTGAGTTTGCATTACCGCTTATGATTGGTCTGATCAGTGGTACGTATTCTTCTATCTTTATTGCAGCTGCATTATGGTATGTCATGAAACTTCATCTTGGCAAAGATAAGCTGATGAAACCTGCTGCTGAAAAGGTGAAAAAGAAATAAAAATCAAAGAGAAAACAGGGGGCTGCGTTGCAGCTCCCATTTGTTTTTATATGGGAGTGGAATAGTTGCATTGCACCGAAGAATTCGGTATAATGGGAAAAAAGAGTTGAAAAGGAGAATACTATGTACACACTGGAAGATATACAGGCAGTAGATCCTGAAATTGCAGCAGCCATTACCGCAGAGTTTGACAGACAGAACAGCCACATTGAGCTGATCGCATCGGAAAACTGGGTAAGTCCGGCCGTTATGTCCGCGATGGGAAGCATTCTGACCAACAAATATGCAGAAGGCTATCCGGGAAAGCGTTATTACGGCGGATGTGAGTGCGTGGATGTGGTTGAGGAACTGGCAAGAGAGCGTGCAAAGAAGCTGTTTGGATGTGAGTATGTTAATGTACAGCCACATTCCGGTGCACAGGCAAACATGGCAGTGCAGTTTGCGATTTTAAAGCCGGGCGATACCATTATGGGAATGAATCTCGATCATGGCGGACATCTGACACACGGTTCACCGGTTAATTTTTCCGGTACTTATTTCCATGTGGTACCTTATGGAGTCAATGATGAGGGATTTATTGACTATGATAAAGTAAGAGAGATCGCACTTGAATGTAAGCCAAAGATGATTATTGCAGGTGCATCTGCATATGCACGTACGATTGATTTTAAGAAATTCCGTGAGATTGCAGATGAAGTGAATGCAGTGCTTATGGTAGATATGGCGCATATCGCAGGTCTGGTAGCTGCCGGACTGCATCCAAGCCCAATTCCATACGCAGATGTTGTAACTACGACAACACACAAGACACTGCGTGGACCACGTGGAGGAATGATCCTCTGCAGCGATGAGGTAAACAAAAAGTACAATTTCAATAAAGCTATTTTCCCGGGAACACAGGGAGGACCGCTGATGCATGTGATCGCAGCAAAGGCAGTCTGCTTTGAGGAGGCATTAAAGCCGGAATTCAAGACGTATCAGGAGCAGATTGTGAAGAACGCACAGGCACTTTGCAAGGGATTACAGAAGCGTGATATCAAGATTGTATCCGGAGGAACAGATAACCATCTGATGCTGGTAGATCTGACACCATATGATTTGACAGGAAAAGTTGTTGAGAAACTTCTTGACAGTGCACATATCACTGCCAATAAGAATACGATTCCAAACGATCCACAGAAACCATTTGTTACAAGTGGAATCCGTCTTGGAACGCCGGCCGCTACATCCAGAGGATTAAAAGAGGATGATTTTGATCAGGTAGCTGAGGCAATTGCCATGCTCATCAAAGAGGGTGAGCCGGCTGTTGAGAAGGCAAAAGCAATCATTAAAACACTGACCGATAAATATCCGCTGCAGCCGATGCATTAATTTAGGAGGAACCATGATAGATTTAAAATTTTTAAGAGAAAATCCGGATGTTGTAAAGGAAAACATCAAAAAGAAATTTCAGGATCACAAGCTTCCACTTGTGGATGAGGTAATAGAACTGGATGCAAAGGCCCGCGCTGCACAGTCTGAGGCTGATGAGTTGCGTGCCAGCCGTAATAAACTTTCCAAGCAGATCGGTGCCTTAATGGGACAGGGAAAGAAAGACGAAGCAGAAGAAGTCAAAGCCCAGGTAGCTGCAAATGCTGCCCGTTTGTCTGAGTTAGAGGCACAGGAAAAAGAACTTTCCGAGAAAGTTACCAAGATCATGATGACGATTCCAAATATCATTGATCCATCCGTACCGATTGGAAAAGATGACAGTTGTAATGTGGAAATCGAAAAATTTGGTGATCCGTATGTCCCGGATTTTGAAATTCCATATCATACCGATATTATGGAGCGTTTTGACGGAATAGATCTCGACGCTGCCGGAAAGGTTGCCGGAAACGGATTTTATTATCTCATGGGTGATATTGCAAGAATTCATTCTGCAGTTATTTCTTATGCCAGAGATTTCATGATTGACCGTGGATTTACTTACTGTGTTCCACCATTTATGATTCGTTCTAACGTTGTGACCGGCGTTATGAGCTTTGATGAGATGGATGCCATGATGTACAAGATCGAGGGAGAGGATCTCTATCTGATCGGTACTTCCGAACATTCCATGATTGGTAAATTTATTGATACCATCAATGATGAGGATAAACTTCCATACACACTGACCAGCTACTCCCCATGTTTCCGTAAGGAAAAAGGAGCACATGGTATTGAGGAACGTGGCGTTTACCGTATTCATCAGTTCGAAAAGCAGGAGATGATCGTGGTATGTAAGCCGGAAGAGTCTAAAGCATGGTATGACAAGCTCTGGAAGAATACGGTAGATCTGTTCCGCAGCCTGGATATCCCGGTTCGTACTCTGGAGTGCTGTTCTGGTGATCTGGCAGATCTGAAAGTAAAATCCTGTGATGTTGAGGCATGGTCTCCGCGTCAGAAGAAATACTTTGAGGTAGGAAGCTGCTCTAATCTGGGAGATGCTCAGGCAAGACGTCTGAAGATCCGTGTAAAAGGCAAAGATGGCAAGAAGTATTTTGCACATACCTTAAACAATACCGTTGTTGCTCCACCACGTATGCTGATTGCATTTCTGGAGAATAACTTAAATGAGGACGGAAGTGTAAATATTCCTAAGGCATTACAGCCGTATATGGGAGGAATTGAAAAAATTATTCCAAAACATGAATAAGAGGTGTTCCTATGGGAGATATAAATAAGATTGAGGAAGAATGTACTCACAATTGCATGACTTGCGGACATGGCTGTGCAGAAGGCAGTGATGGCGTGGGAAAGTTTGAAAAGGCGCTGAACAGACTCAGTGATATTGACACAGAGGATCTGTTAAAAGGGCTGCAGTCTCTGGCGGATACAGAGGAGCAGTAGTTTTTCATTGTTTACAAAAAGTACCAGATGATTTTACGGAAATTTCTCTTGTTTTTTTGTGCAGATGGATATATGATGAGGGCGGAAGGACAGTTACACCATATGAGCCATTTCAGAAAGGATGGACGGAAATCATGAGAAAGAAGTCACATATTTCACTGGCACGTTATATTGTAGCAAACACAGAGGATGAAGGATTGAAAAAACACTGGCTGTCGTTTTATATCGGAAGCGTTCTGCCGGACTGCAAACCATCGTTCATCTATAAGCGTCATGAAATTACCGGTACATTTCCAAAGCTTCAGGAGAACATTGACGCATTGATCCATGGAAAAGAAAACCGTTTTCCGAAACGGAAGCGGATGTATTATATGAATCTTGGTGAGATTACGCATTATGTAGCGGATTATTTTACATTTCCGCATAACAAGATTTATCCAGGAGGATTTAAGGAACATTGTGCCTATGAAGAACGATTGAAACGGGAGCTCCGTGCTTTTTTAAAGACGGAAGCTCCGAAAGCTTTAAACGAACGTGGACATCGTCAGTTCGCCAGTCAGGAAGCGTTGTTTGAATACATTCAGAAGATGCATGATAAGTATTTAAGCAGTCACATTGACACGGCAAAAGACATTGAGAATATTGTGCTGGTCAATAAACAGGTGGTAGATGGTATCGATTATCTGTTTTTAAAGAACCATATGCAGCACAGGGTTGCATAGAAGAAAAGCAGTCGGAAATCCGGCTGCTTTTCTGCGTTTATGGACACTTATAGGATTGACAAATTTTTGACAAAGTGTTACGATTATCCCATATGAAACTGTCGATGATTCGTGACGATCAGGTGCATATACCGTTACGAAAGACATTTAGGATTAGGAGGATTTATACAATGAGTGAGTTCAAGAATTTAACTCTGGAAGTAGCTGACGGAATCGCTGTATTAGCAATCTCCAGACCAGCAGCATTAAATGCATTAAACAGTGAGACTCTGGATGAGTTAAACGTATGCTTAAGCGAGATCGAAGCAAACGATGATATCAAAGCTGTTATCTTAACAGGTGGTCCGGACAAGAAGGGCAACGAGTTCAAGTCATTCGTAGCTGGTGCAGATATTGCTGAGATGGTGAACTTCACAGCTCCGGAAGCACGTGCATTCGGAATCAAGGCTTCAGAGCCATTCTTCAAACTGATGAATATGCGTCAGGTTACTATCGCTGCAGTAAACGGATTTGCATTAGGTGGAGGATGTGAGATCTCTATGGCATGTGATATCCGTATTGCAAGTGAGAACGCAATCTTCGGACAGCCAGAGTGTGGTCTTGGAATCATTCCTGGATTTGGTGGTACACAGAGACTTGCCCGTCTGGTAGGTATGGGACGTGCAAAGGAAATGATCTTCACCTGTGAGAACGTAGATGCAAACGAAGCATACCGCATCGGTCTTGTAAACAAGGTAGTTGCAAAAGAAGAGCTTATGCCAACCGCAAAGGCTATGGCTGCAAAGATCATCTCTAAGGGAAGCTATGCCGTATCTGTTGCAAAGGCTGCAATCAACAATGGTTATGACATGGATATCAAGAATGCCGTTGAGATGGAAGCAAACCTGTTTGGTGTTGTCAATGATACACACGACAAGAAAGAGGGAATGGGTGCTTTCTTAGAGAAGAGAGCTGCTACATTAACAGATTTCTAAAATTCTATAATGGGTGATAAGGGACGATATGAGGAATCATATCGTCCTTTTTTGTTGCGCAAATATTTTTTATCCCTTATAATGGATACATATTGAGTCTGGATAGAAGGGGGCAGGAAAATGGAACAAATGCGTGGGGCCAGGTTAAGTGAAGCAATTGCACTACAGATTGCAGAATTGATTTTGTCCGGGGAAATAAAAAGCGAAACGAAACTGCGCCAGGAAGAGCTGGCAGAAACATTACAGGTATCCCGGATTCCGGTGCGGGAGGCATTACAGCTTTTAGAGACACAGGGGCTGGTGAAGCGGCTTGCTACCCGCCATATTGTGACAGCAAATCTGGAAGAATCCCATATCCGGGAGGTGTATGGGCTGATTGCAGAGATTGAGAGACAGGCGGTAGAATCCATACTTCGCACGGAAAAAGAGGAGGAAGCGAATCTGGTGGCAGAGGGAGGAAACATGGCTGTACATACAAGGATCGCTGAGAAGACACAAAATACATATGTGCAGACACTTTTGACCAATGCCATTCGTTATTATGTGTCTTATGCGGAGAAGCTGCCCCAGAAGAATGGAGCTGTTTCTCTGGAAGAAATCTTTCGGAATGGAGTTTTTCATACACAGGGAAGTACGTTGTTAATACAGCATTTTCAGGATTTGGCAGATGCCGTGATTGCAGAAAGGAGAAAACAAAATGACAGGACTTAAACCGATTGTGATGCCTTCGGCAAAACAGAAGGTTGCGGCAGAACTGCGTAAAGCAATTCTTTCCCGAAAAATGAAAGAGGGAGAGGTGCTTTCACTTGAAAGTATTGCGAAACAGCTGAATGTGTCAATTACGCCTGTGCGGGAGGCGTTTCAGATTCTGAACAGGGATGGACTGATTAAGTTGCGGCAGAATAAAGGGGCGATTGTACTGGGGATAACCGATAAATACATTCGGGATCACTATCAGCTTCGTGCGATTCTGGAATCATCCTGTGCACGGCTGGCCTGCGAGAATGAGGCTGATTTAGCAGATCTGCAGGCGATTCAGGAAGACGCACAGCGGATCATAGAGGGAAAAACATATTATCAGTATGCCGATAACAATCGTGCCTTTCATAGTGAAATTTGGCATATGAGCGGTAACGAAAAAATGGAC
>DLQV01000066.1:2378-4341 GCA_002474415.1 Lachnospiraceae bacterium UBA7598 | reverse complement strand
GGAATTTCTTGCAACTGCGGTATCTGTCTGCCACGGATACGGTTTTGCCTCCGCAAAGCCGCCACGTTCCATTTCTACAATTCCACTGCCAAACGCCATCGCATCATGCTTATAACAGATGGCAACATTCGTGCCCCATTCTGCCCCGCAATTATAATAAAATGCAGCCAGTTTCTTTAAATAGGGTTTAAATGCTTCATGCTGGATCCACCAGTCAAAATACAACAGACGCGGACGGTAATTAAGGATAAGTTCTGCCGTCCGTGCCAGCCAGTCATTGAGAAATTCTTCTGTTGGATATGGTTTGGAATACAGATCCTCCGGATCTGCCTCCGGCATGGATGGCCAGTAAAAATCTCCTTTTTTCAGTGGCTCATGAATATCGCTGTCAAATGTTTTTCCGTTTCCGAGGAAAAACCAGTGTTCCGCGCGGTGGGAAGATGTGCAAAAATGAATGCCCCGCTTTTTTGCTTCCTCTTTTAGTTCCCCCAGCACATCCCGTTTCGGCCCCATGTCAACCGCATTCCAGTCCGAAAGCTCACTCCGGTACATCTGAAATCCATCATGATGCTCTGCTACCGGAAACACATAGCCGGCTCCTGCCGCCTGAAACAGCTCCATCCACTCCGCAGGACAAAAATGTTCTGCGCGAAACATCGGAATAAAATCCTTATATCCGAAGTCTTTCTGCAATCCATAAGTTTTTCTGTGATGTTCATATGCCGGCATTCCTTTCTTATACATATTGCGTGGGTACCACTCATTGGAATTTGCCGGAACGCTGTAAACACCCCAGTGTATAAAAATACCAAGTTTTTCCTTTGCTAACCATTGTGGCATCTGTGCTTCACACAGTGATGCCCACGAAGCATCATAAGGTCCCTGGGCAATTTTTTCCTCTACTTTTTGTAAGATTTCCTTTTCCCGTTGTGCAATTCTCATCCATCATTCTCCTTAAACGTTCAATTGCCGGATAATTATTGGGATTGATCTGCTCTTTCGGCGGAAGTTCTTCCAGCCGGAAAAAACAAAGTTTTTCTACTTCCTCCTGCTGGCGGATCATGCATCCGGAAAATTCCCTGCATAAAAAAATCTCTTCCGCGGCATAAATTTCATCCCCGTTTGGATAAACATAATGCACTTCTTCTCCGGAGACATTCATAAAATGCTCGAGTTTCCCGCAGATGAGCCCGGTTTCCTCCTGTACTTCCCGTCTGGCACAGTCTTCAAAGCTGTCCCCAAGTTCCATAGAGCCACCGGGATATCCCCATAATCCGTTGTCTGCCCGTTTCTGCAGAAGCAGTTCGTTTTTTTCGTTCAAAAGCAGTACTCCAGCACAGGTCATGATCAACGGCCGATGTCCTACCTGTTTTCTCAATTCCAATATATATCCCATATATTTTTGTTCCCTCTTTCTTTTTTCTGTCTCCATCATAGCATGGGAAAAGAAAAAAGAAAACCGCGCATCTTTTCAGATGCACGGCATTTACTTCTTATATCGTAATATCCTGTGTTAACCGGATATCCTGCTGGGAACTTCCGACATAAATGCGGTAATCCCCATGTTTTAATCTCCATTTTCCGGCAGCTTCATCATAATGCATAAAATCATCCATCGTGATTCGCAAAAGCACGGTCTTTGTTTCTCGCGGACGAAGACATATTTTTTCAAATGCTTTCAATTCCTTCACCGGATTTTCTGGAGAAACCGTCTTTTCTCCAAGATACAGCTGAACCGTCTCTTTTCCTTCCAGTGTTCCTGCATTGCGCACCTGAAGCTGTACATCAAATCCATTGGCACGCGCTTTGGATGGAATTTCCTCAATTTTTAAATTGTCATAAGCAAAATCTGTATAAGACAATCCATGTCCGAAACAAAACTGTACCGGAATCTGGTTCTTTTCGTAATAACGATATCCCACGAAGATGCCTTCTGCATAGGTCTGCGTCAGATGCGCATTCA
>DLQV01000066.1:0-2347 GCA_002474415.1 Lachnospiraceae bacterium UBA7598 | reverse complement strand
TTTCTTTTCTACGTCTGTCAAAGGTCTTCCAGGGAAATGCTCTTCTTTGCGGAAACACTCCGGGATCTCTTCCGGAAGCGTTTCTGCAAGTTTTCCGGAAGGATTTACCGCACCAAACAATACCTCTGCAAGCGCAGTGCCCCCTTCCATACCGCTATAACTCATCCAGACAATTGCCTTTGCCTTGTCCAACCATGCTTTCATAGAAACCGGACTTCCAGCAAGCATTACAATTGTCATATCTGGTCGAACCTCAAGAAGCTCTGTAATCAGCTGGTCCTGTCCATATGGCAGGGTTAAATCCGCACGGTCCTGTCCTTCCAGATCCTGATCGTGGTTTAAACCACCCACATAGATGACATGCTCATATTCTTTTGCCAGTTCCACAGCTTCTTTTCGCAGACGTGCACTGTCCTCTGTTTCTTTTGCAGTCTCAGCCGCTGCTTTGCTTGCATCCAGGCTGTCTTCCTGCCAGTTATGATCGCTTTCCTTTTTCGCCGGAATATCATATCCCTTGGCATAACGGACTTCACAGTTTCCACCGAGAAACTTGCTGATTCCAAGCAGTGGTGTGATCTCATACAAAGCCTTAATCTCCGCACTTCCACCACCCATAGCCTGTGAAATCACTGCATTCTGCCCAATTACAAGAACTTTATCTATGGAAGGATCAAGTGGAAGTTTCCGGTCCTCATTTTTTAACAGTGTGATCGATTCTCTCGCCACTTTTAAAACCTCAGAACGGTGTTTTGCCGTATCATAACTTCCCGCTTTCCGGTTTTCATTCTTCTGGACCAGAATTTTCTTTTTCCCGTCAAAATCCGGTACTTCTGTCAGTTCAATCATATGCAGACGTACCATCATCCGCAGAATATTGCGCACTTTTTCATCCACACAGGCCTCATCTATATGCCCTTCTCGGATTTCTTTGATCAACGGATTTGCAAGAAAATAATCATCAAAATCACTGGTTACCGACATTTCGATGTCAAGCGGTCCCTCTGCGGTTTCCTTTGTTGTATGTACAGCTCCCCAGTCGGAGATAATGGTTCCGTCAAATCCCCACTCTTTGCGCAATACATTTCCCAGAATGTCTTTATTTTCACAGACATGTGTTCCGCGGATCAGATTGTAAGAGCCCATGATCGACTTTGCGCCCGCTCTTTGTACAACCGCCTGAAACGCCGGAAAATAAATTTCACGCATCGTCCGCTCATCCGCTTCCACATTTACCCAGAGCCGTTCGGTTTCCTGATTATTCATGACAAAATGTTTCACACAGGCAGCCACATCGGATGTCTCGATTCCACGAACCATCGGAACGGCAAGCTCACTTGTCAGTTTCGGGTCCTCACTGATATATTCAAAATTTCTTCCGCAGGCAGGTGTTCTTTTGATATTAATACCCGGAGCAAGAATCACATCTTTGCCTCTTCCGCGCGCTTCTTCTCCCAACACTTTTCCTGCATTGCGTGCAAGTTTGCGGTTCCATTTCATCGCAATCGCACTGTTGCTCGGACAATACGTCACATAATCATCCGGTGTTCCGACCGGCATCCACTGGTCATTGACAAACTCGCTGCGCACACCCATCGGTCCATCAGACATCTTTAAAGGTGGAATATGAAGTCTTTCCACCCCGGCGGTGCGAAACAGACCCGCACCGTGGATCATGCCGGTTTTCTCTTCCAGTGTCATTTCCTTGATCAGAAGAGAGATCCGGTTTTCCAATACTTTATCCATCCATTTTTCCTCTTACCTGATTTTACTGTATACATTCCATGTGGCTCTCACAGTCACGAAGAATGGTGTTTCCATTTTCTTTGGATGCCTTTGCACCTTTCACATCTAAAACGCCGGTATTGATCAGTTCTACGGTAAACGGCTTTTTGCTGTCGCAGTCGATCACAAGCTTATCCTCTATGCGTTTTACTACAATAGAAACCACTTTCTTCTGATCCATATCATAGATTTCAGCGGTTGCCTCATCCTGTACATCATACACACGGAATGTCACCTGATCGGCGTAATCATACTCTGGTCCTTCTTCGCTGTTTCCAAGTGGAAGTACTGTATTTGGACGTACCATCAGCGGAATCTCCGTATACGCATACGTACGGGTATACCAGTCTCCACCTTCCTGCTGCTTGCCGGTGAAGAAATCGGTCCATACGCCGTTCTCCTTTGGCAGATAATATTCTCCAATTCCCTCATCGTTAAAGATTGGAGCAACCAGTAAGCTGTCGCCAAGCATATACTGCTTATCGAGATAATTGCACATTTTATCATTTGTGTAAGAAAGAACCATTGCGCGCATACTTGGAATTCCTTCGTTATGTGCTGTCAG
>DLQV01000159.1 GCA_002474415.1 Lachnospiraceae bacterium UBA7598 | reverse complement strand
AGGAGAATATGATGTTACATATTGTGTATGGCGGAAGTGCCAGCGGGAAATCATCTTATGCAGAAAGCTTTGTCATGTCCTTGCAGGGAGATGGGCGGCTGCTCTACATTGCGACGATGTATCCGTATAAATGGAATACCACGGAGATTGATCCGGAGACGATGCAGCGGATCGAACGCCACCGCGCGATGCGTGCCGATAAAGGCTTTGATACGGTCGAATGTTACCGGCATGTGGAACATATTGTGGCGAAGCGGCAGGACGTGTTATTGCTTGAATGTATGTCGAATCTGCTTGCAAATGAGATGTATCTGGAACCGGATAGTAATGCAAGTTCCGATATGGCAGAGACGCTGTCGCCTGTGAGCAAGAAAATTGTGCAGGCACTCATTAATTTATCCGCGCGTGTGCAGGAACTGGTGATTGTCACAAATGATGTGTTCTCCGATGGCGGAAGCCTGACCTACGATGAAAGCACGCGGGAATATGTGAAGAATCTGGCAGAGATCAACTGTGCACTCGCACAGGAGGCAGAAACCGTGACGGAGGTTGTCTGTGGGATTCCAGTTAAGATAAAAGGAGACAAGCAACCATGATGAAAGCAATCGCAATTGCATTTTCAACTTATTCCAAGATACCAATGCCGCATTTCAAATGGGACCCGAAAGCCTTGCAGTACAGCATGTGCGCATTCCCATTGGTTGGGGCTGTGATCGGTGCGGGCGAGTTTGCAATCTGGTATCTCTTTGGTTGTGTGTTACAGTGGTCGGAGGTTTTTACAGCGGCACTTCTTACGGTATTCCCGATTCTGATCACAGGCGGCATCCACATGGATGGATTCTTAGATACCGTAGATGCAAAATCTTCTTATAAATCAAAAGAGGAGAAGCTGCAGATTCTGAAAGACCCGCATACCGGGGCATTTGCAATTATCCGCGGCTGTCTGTATTTTCTGATCTATTTTGGATGTATGGCAGAAGTCGTACATGTGCTGAACAGAGAGATACAATCTGGTGCGCTGGCACACGCAATACGATTGATGGGTGTGTTCGCGGTAGGATTTGTGCTGGAACGTGTCTTGTCCGGACTTTCGGTACTCACATTTCAGAAAGCAAAAAAAGAAGGCATGCTGGCAGATACCGCACGCCTTGTAAATAATCGCTCGAAGGTGATCATGTTCGTATGGCTCATTGCCTGCATTGCCACAGGCTGTGTGATACAGCCGGTTGCAGCACTTGTGGTCACAGGCATCGCCATACTGATGTTTTTCTACTATCGTTTCATGTCGTATCGCACCTTTGGCGGGATCACCGGCGATCTGGCTGGATATTTCCTGCAGATGTGCGAGCTCTGGATGTTAATTGGGACCGTCGTTTTGGTGCATGTGGTTTAATTTTCCGTTGTTTCTGCATCGGTTGTGGAAGCGGTGCTGTTGGCAGACTTGACAAGGTTCACAATCTTGTCCTCAGGTGTCAGATATTCGACATCGCCGAACAGAGCAGTTTTCTCTGCCATCAGTTCCTTCACAATGTTTGTTCCATAGGCAGCATCAAAGGTGTCTATGAAATAGTCTTCCAAGGTTCCTTTCTCGATTGGAACATATGTAAACCCAAGTTTATTATCCGGAGATACGTAATATCCGCTTGTCTCGCTGTAACGAAAAGTGTCGAAGAAGTTTACCGCAATTCCAAAATCTTCAAATTGCCATCCAATGTACATTTGAAATGCGGAGAACTGGTCATCCGATCTTTCCGGATGCAGGAACGTGTCAACAAAGTATTTGGTATTTTCTTCGACAGATTTTTCTGCATCATAATTAACGGAGAAGCTCACATAATTCGGGGCACCAAACATTGTTGTCAGCATATCCAAATAGATATATGAAGGATTTGGGTCGGTGTAAGAGTTGTAGACGTCGTTGTAAGCATCTTCGGAAACCCCGAAAGCATCATAATCTAAATATGTACTGAACAGTGACCAGAGGTTCTTGTCAAGGGCTTCACCGACAGTCATATCGTCTTCGTCTATCATCAGCTGGGGAAGGGAGTAACTATCCTCATAAAATGATACGGAATATGCAGATTCATCCAGTGCATCCTTCAGTGGCACGCTGGCTGCACTGTAAGGCATGCTAAAAAGCGTATCTGTCGTAACCGGGAATGTCAGTCCGTACAGACCGGCACCCTCTGGTAATTCCAGTGTCTCTGCGTCTGAAAGCCCGCGGCTAAATACCCAAGGGCAGTCCTTGTAGCTGAGTTCGCTTGAAGAAGCAGATGCTTCCGAAGTATCCGCATTGCTGCTTTCGGTTGTGGCAATCGTGTCGTTCCCGGAATCCTTCTTCTTGCCACAGCCAGTGGTAAGGGTGAGGGCGGTCGCCAGCGACAAGCCAAGTGCAAGTGTTTTCATAAATTTTTTCTTCATTTTTTCTGTCTCTCCTTTTATGATAGGTAATGCCCCCTCACATAAGTTCGGCGGCAGGTCGTCGGAACCGATCCTAAATATGAACTTCGTTCATATCGGTTCCTCCTGTGGCAACTTTTATTGCGCCAACTAGTAATATAAACGATATGAACTGCGTGCGCAATCCATTGTTTCACTATATAGACGGACAAGAAGGGGAAATGGTTGGGATTTTTTGAAAAAATTTTGAGAAAAAAGGATTTTAATTCAGACTTGTAAAAAAGTATAAAAAAGTATAAAATAATTCAAAAAGTATAAAAAGGTATAAAAAACTATAAAGAAAAATAAAAAGTATAAAAAAGGAGGATGACGGAAATATGCAGAATCCATTTACAACTACTTTCAGCAAAACTCCAGAGAACACATATATCCATACCGATAAAACGGACGAAATATTGGAAAATTTTATCTACGACACTCCATCTGAGTCTGTATATAAAATAACAGGAGTCAGAGGATCTGGGAAAACAGTAATTCTGGCAAAAGTAGAACAGGAAATAAGAACGAATAAAAATCACTATGCAAACTGGGTTGTATTTGACGTGAATCCAACAAGGGATATCTTAGGTCAGATTGCAGCAATGCTTGCAAAAGAAGGATTTGGAGGAACAGACACGAAATCTGCGGGTGTGAATATTTCGGCATCGGTGTTCGGAACTGGTGGAGGATTGGGATTTTCGAAAGAAAAAGCGAATGATTTCTTCGATATCGGAGTTGAAGTTGAAAACATGATACAGGCAGCGCAGAAAAAAGGGATTAAAATACTGATTGGTATCGATGAGGTTTCGAAGTCAGAAGAAATGATTAAATTTGCATCGGAATATGGAAGATGGCTGCGAGCTGGATATCCAGTGTATTTTGTCTGTACAGGTTTGTACGAAAATATTCAGGATTTAAGCAATGTGAAGAATCTTACCTTTTTCAGAAGAGCTACAACGATTAAGACCGAACCGTTAAATATGATACGAATGACAGAAATGTACAGAAGTAAGCTCCAGATTGATCTCGCGCAGGCAAGGGAAATGGCAAAGATGACCAAAGGTTATGCATATGCATTTCAGGAACTTGGAGTGTTATGCTTTAAGAAAAAGGACACGGAAACTCTGGACGATTTGATTCCGAAGCTGAAGGCTGAGCTATTTGCGTATTCTTATGAAAAAATATGGGAAGAAATGACGGAAATGGATCAATTTCTTGCAAGCCTCCTAACAGAGAAAAAGGAGTATAAGCGCGAAGAGGTGTTGAAACTCATGGGAGAGAAATCAGGAAGCTATTCCATGTATAGAGACCGGTTGATAAAGAGAGGAATATTGAATTCCCGACAGGGATATATTTCTCTGGCGTTGCCATATTTTGCAGAGTATATAAAAGAATACTGTTAGGAGGAACCGATATGATTTTAATTATAGGCGGTGCATATCAGGGGAAGTTCGAGTATGCCAAAGCAAATTTCAAAGAAGGACATCAGATTATCAACAATTTTCATAAATATGTGCGGAAGACAATGCAGCAGGGCAAAGACCCGGAGCTGGAGGCAAAGCAGCTTATGAACAAAGCGATTCTTGCCGGAAATGCAGACAAGCTCGTCTTAGTCAGCGATGAGGTTGGAAGCGGAATTGTGCCGATTGATGCATTTGAACGGGAGTTCCGCGAGAAGAATGGACGTGTGAATTGTTATCTGGCAAGTCAGGCGGAGCAGGTCATCCGTGTGACGGCAGGCATTGGAACAAGGATTAAATAATTGCGTAGAATATAAGTTGCATTGGCATGCGTAATTGGATGAAATTATGCTAGTGTGAGGATGAGAGTCAGAAAATTACATGAGCATGTGTGGATATGGGCGAAGCGGAATGTGTGAGGCTGTGCAGAGATGAATGTAGCAGAACGTGAAAAAATAATATGGGATAAAGAGAAACAGGCACGTATCCTGCTGATCCGGCATGGAATGACACAGGGAAACAAGGAGCATCGCTATGTTGGAACGACGGATGAGGGATTGCTTCCAGAAAGCGTAGAACAATTGCGAGGTATGCGGGAATTCTGGCAGAAACAGGTATCCATGAAGGATGTAGCAGGTAAT
>DLQV01000223.1 GCA_002474415.1 Lachnospiraceae bacterium UBA7598 | reverse complement strand
ACAAGTGTGGAATTATGTGGTGTTACCTTAAAAAATCCGGTAATGACGGCATCCGGAACCTTTGGCTCCGGAGCAGAATACAGTGAGTTTACAGACTTAAACCGGCTTGGTGCGGTGGTTACCAAAGGCGTGGCGAATGTACCGTGGCCGGGAAATCCGACTCCGCGTGTGGCAGAAGTCTATGGCGGAATGCTCAACGCCGTGGGATTACAGAATCCAGGGATTGATCTGTTTTGTAAAAGAGATATTCCGTTCTTGAAAAAATATGATACCAAAATTATTGTAAACGTATGTGGACACTCGACAGAGGAATATGTGGAAGTGGTAAAACGACTGGCAGAGGAGTCGGTAGATATGCTGGAAATCAATATTTCCTGTCCGAATGTAAAAGAAGGTGGAATCGCTTTTGGACAGGATCCGAAAGCGGTAGAAGCAATCACAAAGGAAATGAAAAAGTATGCAAAACAGCCGGTGATCATGAAGCTGAGTCCGAATGTTACAGATATCACAGAGATGGCACGTGCAGCCGAAGCAGGTGGTGCGGATGCCTTGTCTTTGATTAACACGATCACGGGAATGAAGATTGATATCAACCGGAGAAAATTTGTCCTTGCAAACAAGACTGGTGGAATGTCCGGTCCGGCCATTCATCCGGTAGCCGTGCGTATGGTTTACCAGACAGCACAGGCAGTAAAGATTCCGATCATTGGAATGGGAGGAATTATGAATGCCGAAGATGCGATTGAGATGATACTGGCAGGTGCGACAGCCGTATCTGTCGGCACCGCCAATTTCCAGAATCCGGCAGTGACTATGGAAATTGTAGAAGGCATTGAGCGCTACATGGAAAAATATCATGTGAGCGATATCAAAGAACTAATCGGTGCCGTTTCGGAATAAAGATATGGTAATTACTTACTGTTTTTGAATATATTGTACCAGAGATTTCATTTTTGCAGCAATGTTTTCCAGAATCTGTGTGTTTACGGTCTCTGCATCCATTGTCTCGGATGCATGGGCGGTCAGCTCTTCAGAAACTGCGGAAATTGTCTGTACGGAATCCGAAATCGCCTGATTAGAGTTACGCAGATCTGTGGTATTGCTGGTCAGTTCCTCGATACTGTTTTGAATGGAAACAGAATTTTGCTGGATGACAGAAAAGCTTTCCGCAGTATTCTGCGTACTTTCTTTTTCTGCTTTAATTCCGTCAATCATTTGCTGGATGACAGTTACAACTTCGCGGATTGCAGCAGAGACATTGTCAATAAGTTCTGTGATCTGAACCGTAGCATCTTTGGTACGGGTAGCCATACCGGTAATTTCACTGGCGACAACCGAAAATCCCTTTCCGGCATCCCCGGCACGGGCAGCTTCGATGCTTGCATTTAATGCGAGAAGGCTTGTCTGTGAGGTAATGTCTCCGATCAGCTCTACGATGGAGTTCATCTGCTCCATGTATTGATTCAGTGTATTGAGCTTTCCGGCTGCATTTTCACTGTTGGAAACAGAAATGTCAACAAGCTGTACCAGAGATTCCATGGAGGTATTTCCTTCGCTTACGACTTCGATGGTATGCTGCATGTTCTCACTGATTGCCTGGGAAGAAGCATTGACCTGATCCACTTTTTCCTGGATGGATTGTGTCTGGAGGCTCTGATTCTGCACGGCATTTGCAGTTTCCAAAGCTCCGGAAGAAACTTCCTGCATGGCAGCCTGCGTTTTTTTCGCAGCATCATTCAGCTGGTCGATGGAATCATAAATCTGATTGATTTCTTCATTTACATGATCGGACAGATCCGATAGTTCCGCTACCAGTTTTTCGGATTCCTCTTTGGAATCATTGGCACGCTGCAGCCGGGCTGCCATGTTGCGGTTTAACGTGCGTGAAGTATAGTAAGAATTGATGGCTATGATAAGCATAACAACAATCTGGATAATTCCGGAATATACATTTTCATAGCCGTATCGTCCGGTTGTATTGCCGATAATTACCAGGAGAATCGTTTCAAGAACCGTTCCGGTATTGATCATAATACAATAACGGACATCACCATATACAGAAATAATCAGGATCATCGGGAGAACAAACAGAAGCACCTGATGGTTGGTCGCGGTGAATAATGTAAATGTGTAGTAGATAGCGAAGCCTATGGCACAGAGATGTTTGATGGCTTTGGTTTCATGTGTCTGTCGGAAAAAGTAAAATTCTGCGATGACAGGTGCGTAGCCTAAGACAAGTGCAATCAGCACAAATGCCCAGGGTTGTACTTTGGACAGCGCCTGCAAAATCCAAAAGACCGACATAACGGTGACATCACTGAAATGCGCGATCATAGCTGTCCGGTTGTTGCGTTCCAGACTGGTTTCCTTTTTGTTTTTCATATGTTTACTCCATTTCTTTTGTGTGTGCCATATATTTTTTTGTTCGAATGTATGGTACAATTTTCATATGATGATATTGTACAATAATTTATACAAAAATTCAATTGCTGAAGGGCATTCTGACGGAAAATTACGAAAATTTGAGAAATAAAGGAGGAAATGGAATGTTTACCGTACAATCGCTGCATGTATCATTTGAAATGTGGGGAAGTGTTTTCTGTTTTATCATAGCACTGAGTATGTTTCTGGAACGAAATTTTGAAACGAAAAGAAGACGGATTCTTATGGAAATGCAATTTTTGATAGCAGTGCTTTTGCTTATGGATGCCTGTGCATGGGGATTTCGTGGAAATGCTTCACAGATGGGGTATTATATGGTGCGGATCAGTAATTTTATAGTATTTGTGTTAAGTGATATTGTGCTTTTACTTTATCATCTGTATCTGTGTCAGTACCTGTTTGCAGATGCACACGATACGGAAGAAAAGAAACCACTGCGGTATAAAATGGTGATAGGGATTTCCATCATTGGTATTTGTTTTGTTGTGATTTCCCAGTTTACGCATATGTATTATTATTTTGATGCAGATAATTTTTATCACCGGAATCAAATGTATTTTCTGGCTCTTCTGATTCCGTTTATCGGAGGATTGCTGGACTTTTCTTTGCTGCTGCAATACCGCAAAAAGGTTTCCGCGGCAACGTTTGGCTGTCTGGTTTCTTATATGGTTTTACCGATGGCTGCACTGGTGGTTCTGGTATTTTTCTATGGAATTGCATTGGTTAATATTTCCATCTGCATTTCGGTTATTTTTATGTTTGTGGTGTCGACGGTAGAGCAGAACCGAGAGATGGCAGAAAAAGAAAAGGAAATGTGCGACATGCGGATTGCCATGATGGTTTCCCAGATCGGTCCGCACTTTATATTTAACACCTTATCTTCCATTCAGTATATGTGCCGGAAAAATCCGCAGATGGCAGAGGAAACGGTAAAAGAATTTACAACTTATCTGAGAGGAAATATTGATTCCCTGACGA
>DLQV01000151.1:777-5037 GCA_002474415.1 Lachnospiraceae bacterium UBA7598 | reverse complement strand
TTTTATTTTAGCAGATATAAGCAGAGTAATTTCAGATTTCACATTGAAGTTATCATTCTTTTTGCTCTGAATATGTACGTACAAGATCTTGGGTTAGAGCGTAGAAAGATGGCTTCTTTTGAGAAATACATACGAACATCCATTTGCTATTTCTTTTACAAGATCAGCATGATTCAGAAAGGAGTTAGTTATGACAAAAATCAAAAGAATTGCTGCCAGCATTCTTGCTGTTGCAGCAATGGCTACCAGCGTAGCAGGCATGAGTGCGAGTGCGTATAGTCCCACCATTTCTAGAACAGTTGGTGGTGTTAAAGGAACTCTTTACTCGGATACAACATATGGATATGGTACTACAAGTCGAACTGGAACTACATGCTATGTGAAAGTTACACATGGCGGTGTAACTTCTAGCTGGAAGTCTGCTGCAAACAGCGTAAGCTATAAAAATATTAAGACCAATGGTACTTCAAATGCAACTTCCTCACATAGAACAAATGGTACTTCTGCTTTTACAATCCAGTATAACTAAAAATTAATACAAATGCAAGGGGGATGGTGTGCTGAAAAGGATGCCATCCTTTTTATGGTGATAAAATGAAAAAATGTCGTTTGTTTTTGGCTTTGCCTCTATCTCTGTCTTTGATTCTTTGTTCCTGTGATAATGATAATACTGAAGGTGTAATGATTCAAAATTATCCGAATTGTCACTATGACATGGTTTCTAATGTCTATCAAAATGGTGCAGTATATACTTCTTTTTCAGAAAGCAATGCAGCTTACTTTTTGGATTATGAATCATTGCAGTCTGTTCCGTTATGCAATAAGCCCAATTGCACGCATAGCAATTCCTCTTGTCTGGCACATCAATGTGTAGAGAACAGCTTACTGCCAATTGTATATCAAAATAATTTATATTGGTTTGAAACAACTTCTCAGATCATTGATGCAGATGATGGACAAAGCACTGATTATGTGTTCCATACGATTTGTTATCGTGCCGATATGACAACAGGAGAACGTGAAAAATTTGTGGAGATCCCTGATGTCAGCATGCGTGATGCAGTCGAAATGGTAATTGCAGATGATGTCCTGTATGTGATCGGCTGTGATCAGGCATATCAAGAGAAGGATGGTTCATGGTCTGAACTCAGCCGCTGCGGGGATCAATATCTATATGCGATTGATTTGACAAATGCCGCTGTAAAAAACTATGGTTTGATCAATGATGCACCGACTGCACATTATAATTGGACATTGAATGGTGCAATGGAATATAGTGTGATGTTGACTGGTGTTTATCAAAATAAACTCTATATGTCCTATCGCTATGTAGATCGTCCGGAAGACATTATTGATTATGTTGAAGCCGGAGATCCAGATAATCCGGATTGGGATGATAATATTACAAAGATCCCGTGGCATCGTGTGAATAAGTGTCTTGATCTGGAAACTGGAAAAATTGAAAATAGTGATCTTCCTGCTGCGGATTTGATCCAGAATAATGGATATGTGTATATAGAAGACGGGGACTATTATTTTAGAGATGCAGATGGAAGTGCAGCAAAATGTTCCGATATGTCATGGAACGGAATGACTGAAATCACCTTTGTAGGAGGAAAGCTTTGGAAAGGCACGGAGAATATCTGTTTTGATCCAGAAACTTGTGAAGTGATCTCATTGGCAAAAGAATATCAAGGAAAAGATATTACCGTTTTGGATAAGTATCAAGGAAAATATGTAATTCAGTATGTTGATGAGAATGCTGCATATCATTTTGAATCTGTTTCTGAAGAAGATCTTCTTGCAGATGAATAAAGCGATGTCAGAAAAGTTACCAATAGGGAAGCAACGATCCCATTGAAAATTCTCAAAAAGCGGAAACCTTTTTCAGAAAAATAGTGTCTATTTAAGTAAACGAGATAAACGCATATTTACGGAAAGAAGTCAGTCGCAAAAAGCGTTTATATTGTGTTTTATTGGTAATCTAATGCACTTCTTGTAGTTTAAATGAAAATGACTAATTAAGATTTGATATGATTTCAGAATGTGAGTTAATCGGAGGTTAAAATGAACCAACTGGAACTTGTTGAATTAAATAAACATTACGGAAAAAAGCATGCCCTGAAGAATTTCTCCTTTACCTTTCAAAACGGCGTGTATGGATTGTTAGGTCCAAACGGTGCCGGAAAGTCTACGCTGATGAATCTCATCACAGATAATCTGAAACCAGACAAAGATGGCGGACAGATACTTTGGAATGGAAATGAGATCCACAAGCTGGGTAAGACATACCGTGCCTGTGTGGGATTTATGCCACAGCAGCAGGAGCTTTATGACAATATGACTGCACAGACATTTCTCGATTATCTCTCCGCTCAGAAAGGTATTCCCAGAAAGGCTGCAAAACAGGAGATTGCATCTGTTTTGGAACAAGTAGAGCTGTCGGAATCTGCCAATCAGAAAATCGGCGGATTTTCAGGCGGCATGAAACAGCGGCTGCTGATCGCACAGGCACTTTTAGCAAATCCCGACTTGATTGTTATGGATGAACCAACTGCCGGCCTAGATCCCAAACAACGTGTGATTATTCGCGATCTTACGGATCGGCTGGGACAGGATAAAATCATCCTCATTTCAACTCATATCATTTCCGACATTGAAACCATTGCTGACGAGATCCTGCTCATACGAGAGGGAACACTGTTGACTCACGGCAAGGTTTCAGAGTTAGTGGAACGGGTGAATCAGGGCGAGAAAAATCTGGAAAATCTGTATATGCAATACTATGGAGGAGATGCCAATGCTGCGGGCTGAATTGAAAAAGCTCTTTTCTTACAAGGTATTGTGGATTTTATTGGTGATTCTTCTTTTGCTGAATGGCTATATTAAGGTGACTTCGGCATATGACCGTTACTATACACCAGCAGAATACACTGCCTATGTAAGTGAACTGCGTGGAATGAATTTGCAGGAGGTCATAGATCATACCAATGAAAAAATCGATGCTGTATCGCAGAATCCGGAAGAAAATCGGTATTACAATGGTTATTTGTATTACGATACACTGGAAATTGCACAACAGCTGATAGACTATCCAAATTACCTGATTCGTATCAAAGAGAATGCTGAAAATATGACGAGTGTTTCTATTTGGGGCGGAAAAGATACGTTTTCCTATCGCAACATTCAGAAAACACCGTCTGCCTATGATGCAATGGCTGGAACAACGTTGACTTTTGATACATCTCTTGGTGTGGAAGATTTTCTGTCTACTCCTATGACAGATGTTCTTGCATTGATTCTATTATTTTTCTGCATATCCAATATTTTTCTCAGAGATCGGGAGCAAGGCATAATACCGCTGCTATATGCGATGAAAAAGGGAAGATCTGTATTCCTTTTCACAAAATTTGCGGTATCTGTGATTTGTTGTGCCGGACTGGTATTGGCGTTTTACGGTGAGATCTTTTGCATAGAAAATGTCCTCTACGGTTTTGGAGATCTGTCTCGTCCGATCCAGTGCGTCTATGGTTACTATACTTGCAATCTTCCAGTTTCAGTAGGGGAGTACATTATTTTGCATCTGCTTCTAAAGATCGCTTCCTATTTGGTGTTTGCCGGAGTGTTTGCCGCAGTTTGTACCATATCCAAAAACAACCTGATGGTATACGGAATCACTGCTTGTGTTGCAGGTATTTGCTGTTTGCTCTATCAAAAAATATCTGTACTATCCCCAATGAGCCTTTTCCATTTCTGGAATCCGGTGCAGTTTTTGCAGAGCAAGGAGATTCTTGGCACTTATACCAATGTGAATGTACTTGGTTATCCGGTGTCGTTGAAAGTTTCTGTGTGCATTGTAATTTCTTTGTTCTTTGCTGTTTGCATGATCGGAAGTGTTGTCATCTTTGTCAACACAAGAAATTTACAATATAAATCTCTTTCCCTAAGGCATCACATTTCTCGGAAATTTCATGCACACGGTGCCTTTTGGCACACCTGTTATAGAGCTTTGATTTTACAAAAGGGGATCTTTGTCGTTCTTGCAGCAGTGTTTGTGGCAGCTGGAATGTACCAGACTTTTTCCAGAAGCTATAACAACGATGACATTTACTATGAAAATTTCTGTAAAACCTATGCGGGTGCGGTAACGGAGGATACACTGCAATTCATTGCTGATAAGCGTGACCATTATGTTGAAGTGGAGAATCGGATCGCAGAGTTAGAATCTTCTGGCGGCAGCTTGTATCAATGCAATAAACT
>DLQV01000151.1:0-751 GCA_002474415.1 Lachnospiraceae bacterium UBA7598 | reverse complement strand
AATTAAATGATCGGAGTGCATTGGAGCGATTTGCAGAACGTGTGGAATCCATTCCGAAAAACGGTGAAATTTTTTACGATACAGGTTATTGCCGATTTTTTGCACTGGACGGCAACACAGAGGGTATGGTGCAGAGTTTGTTCCTTGCCATTGCATTGGTAATGCTGTGCAGTCCGGTGGTTTCTTATGATCGAAAAACAAATATGAACGAACTTCTTTTCTCTGTAAAAGCAGGAAAAAGCGGGTACTACAGGTGCTTTTTTACGTTTGCAGTGATTGCCGGAATCGTGCTGACAATACTGCTGACGCTTCCATATCTGGTGCGTATTTTACAGCGATATGGAACGCAGGGAATCAATCAGTCTCTTACAAGCATGACTGCATTTTCCGGCAAAAAAGCGGCAATCACAGTAGGTATGGCAATGCTTCGTGTTGTGTGTATCCGAATGTTGGGTGCTGCACTGACTGGTTGCTTTGCAACCGTCATTGCCTCTCGATGCAGGAGCCTAGTGACAGCATATTGTATCAATGGTGTGGTGTTTGTGCTTCCAATCGTGATGTACTTATGCGGATTGGAACTGTTTCGATATGTCGGTATAACACCACTGTTGTATGGAATTGGGTGAGAAAAGACGACATTCGAAGAATATCGTCTAAAGATTCCCTGTTCCTTTCATTTTTCGGGGCAAGTTCAACATTAACACTGTTGGACTTGCCTCTTTTTTTGTCCCCAAGCAGCATACAATCCGGC
>DLQV01000239.1 GCA_002474415.1 Lachnospiraceae bacterium UBA7598 | reverse complement strand
CTTATTCATCAGATCGATAAACGTCCGGTAATCACCACCCAGTTTCTGCCCCACGTGCTCCGCAACCGCATAAGCACATTCATTGGCAGACTCCAGCATAACCGCATACAGACACTGCTCCATCGTCAGTTTTTCTCCAAGATTCCGGGCAATATGGGAAGTATCTCCCTCATTTTTAAATACCGCATCTGCGGAAAATGTAACGACTTCGTCCATATCGCAGTTTTCGATGGCCAAAAGTACCGTCATGATCTTTGTGATACTCGCCGGATAATGTTTCTCATGACTCTTTTTTTCATATAACACGGTGCCGGTGTTGACTTCCATCACGATGGCACTTTTTGACTTTGTTTTTACCCCGTTCGGCCAGTACTCATCTGCACGTACAGACAATGGTAACATGAGTAAAACCGTGCATACGGCAAGAAAAAATGCGGTTACACGGGTGTATTTTTTTATTTTCATAATGCTCCCCAATTCTTGATTTTCTTACATTTATAATACCATTATTTCCATAATCGTTCAATTTTTATTTGCCGAACGGACAAAATTTGTATATAGTAATAGTATTCTTACAGTTAGCAAAACTGAATTTATCTTTTCCAAGGAGAAATTACTATGAGACTTAGAAATATACCGGGCGCCAATGAAGCTGTGGCAGCCAGCCCATATTGTATACAGGATGCGGCAGAACACCGCGGACAATGGCATGCGTTTTTTGAAAATGACCATCCGATCCATATCGAAATCGGCATGGGAAAAGGCAGATTTCTGATGGATCTTGCTGCGTTACATCCCGAAATCAATTATATCGGCATCGAACGTTACACCAGTGTACTGCTGCGCGCAGTCCAGAAAATGGATACCCTGCAGCTTCCAAATGTTCATTTTCTGTGTGAAGACGCCGCAAAACTTCCGGAAATTTTTGCACCGGAAGAAGTTGACCGGATCTATCTGAATTTTTCCGACCCGTGGCCAAAGGACCGCCATGCCAGACGCCGGCTGACTTCCCATGAATTTTTAGACCGCTATGACCAGTTTCTTGCAGCCGACGGACGGCTGGAATTTAAAACAGACAATCAGGACCTGTTTACATTTTCTCTGGAAGAAATCGAAAATTCCGATCGCTGGCATCTCGATGCCTCCACCCGTGATCTGCACCATGATCCATCCATGAATGAAGGAAATATCATGACCGAATACGAAGAAAAATTTTCTTCTAAGGGTAATCCGATATGTAAACTGATCGCCTCCCGCTAAGGAGGCGATTTTTCCGTTATCCTATTTTCCAAAAATCCGCCTGTTTCTATACTTCCGGTACAACCGGTAACAAAACCGTGCCTCTTCCTGTGAAATCTCTTCTTCGGAAAAGACCGCTTTCTGCACAATGCACAGATACTTCTTCCAATCCTCCGCCGGAACGGACGGATAGGTTGTCATCAGTTTTTCCAGATAGTCTGTATCCGTCTTCATGCCAAAACTGCGCTGATGCAATCCCCGGTAAATCCGCCGGTTGATCCGGTATACCGCATGGCGGTTCTGCCGGTTGCGCAACTCCATAAGCAATTGTTCCCGGTAAATGCGCAACCATTTTGTCACCAGAACCAGCATAAGAACAGCGACAAGTAATGCCAGACAAACAGCAAACAGCACTTGCCGATTTCTCCTGTTGTTCTTTTCCTCATTATTTTTTACCGGCCGCTTTGCCGATTTCTCCGTCGTCTGGCTTTCTGTCTGCTGCTCTGTTTCCATCTGTGTTTCTGCCGGTAATTCATTTTTCGTCTGCGTTTGCATCTGCGAATTCTGCTCCGCCGCATCTTTGTGCTCTTCATGCCGCTGTTTCCACGTATCGCGCAGTTCCGGGGTCGTTGGCAACTTGGCGGTATCATTGGTATAACCCGGCGTCATTTCCATCGGCACCCATCCGATATTGTCCAGATAAATTTCCACCCATGCATGCGCATTGTAGTCCGGCACATCTGCCCGATAACCATTCTTTTCTTTATGAAAGGCCGACGGTTCCACCACATATCCCGATGCATAGCGCGCCGGAACCCCCAGACTTTGCAAAATCAACGCACCCGCGCTGGCAAAGTGCATACAATATCCCTCATGTCCGGTTTCCAGGAAATAAGCAATGGTGTCTCTCCCCTGTGGGATATCATTCAGATACAAATTATAGGTGTTCTCATTCCCCAGCCAGTCGGCAACCTGTGTCGCAAGATTCTGCCGGATGTTGTTGGTAATTATCTGCCTTTCTGCCCGTCCGGAATTATTTCCATCCGTATCCGCCAGCCCATCCTCATCATATAACCCGCCTGTTTCCATCTGATCCGCCACATAAGTGCCGTTTTCCTCATACGTACCATATCCGATACTTTCCAGTGCCAGCCTTCGCGTAATAAAATCTCCCACTGCCGGAACATCCGTGGCATATTTACGGTATCTGCTGTCAGTATAGGCATCATACCATTGCTGCAGATCCGTATCTGTTTCCCTGGAAACCGCACAAAACCTGTCAAACATATCGCGCAGGCCCGTATTTTCATTCAGTCCCTCAAAAGAAACCTTTCCCGTCGTCCTCTTTTTGCATACCACCGTATCATCCCTGCTCCAGACCTTTCCACCGGCTGTCTGCAAATCTGAAAAATATGGCATATACGCATTTTTTAATCCCATCGTCCGGTAGGAAATGTGATAAGAAACCGTCTGTGCTTCATCCTCTGTCAGCTCACTCGAACTGATGTATTTTACAAGTTCACCAGCATTTTGCTGCAATAACATTGCAACATCACTGCGATTGTATCCTGCCTTATTTACCTCGTGCGCAAACGTTTTCCCTTCATTTATCCATGTGCCGTTCTGATATGTGCCACTAGCAAATGATTTCAGATACAGTTTGCCCGCCGGAGCTTTCGATGCTTCTATCGAAAATACGGTTTTTCCGGTATAATCCGGCGTTGTGTTATCCACATGTTCCCGCGATCCCTGCAGAGTTATCCCCGAAAACGTCAGGTTTTTGACATATTCTTCCACCTGTCTCTGAAATGCATAAAACTTCGGTGACTCTTTTGGAATCTGCTTCGCCACACCGGAAAACGCATAGCTGCTCACCGAGACAAGAAGCACGGCAAACACGCCGGCCGCAGCATAGGACAGCAGCTGCATCCATACATGATTGCGACCGTCAGCCGCCCTTACCTCCATGTGAGCCCATGGTGCCGCAAACACCAGAACGGTTCCCACGAAAAAGAGCGCAATTCCACTCCAGCCCGGTCTGGCATTGACCAGAAGCGCAACCGACAACGCTGCAATATCCGGAAGCAGCAAAATCAGCCGCACACCGGTTACATACCGAAACATCAGACTTAACAGTATAACAGCAGCCAATAAAAAGGCCAGCATATAGGTATACGGCATTGCCGTCTCAGTCCCCGTTATATAATTTGTTCCAAACTGTTTATTCCAATATGGCAGATATGCCTGAAACAGCATTACTCCACTCTCTGTCAGTTTTTTCCGATGAAAAATTCCAAACAGTACGAGTGCAGCTGGATACCCGATTTCAAGCCCAACCTTACAGATCCTCTGGTATTTTCCGGTCGTGGGAACTCCTGCGATAAACAGCACAAGACTTACCAGCATGGCCACCTGCAGT
>DLQV01000064.1 GCA_002474415.1 Lachnospiraceae bacterium UBA7598 | reverse complement strand
CCGCTGGAAGGGGATGGTGCTTTCATCTGTCAGAACAGCTGGGGAGATGGATTCGGACAAAACGGAATTTTCTATGTGTCCTATTACGATACCAATATTGGCACACATAATGTGGCATATACACGGGTAGATGGTGTACATAATTATGATCATATTTATCAGAGCGATTTGTGTGGCTGGGTTGGAAAACTGGGCTATGACAGTGATCAGATTTATGGAGCTAACGTATTTCAGGCGAAGGGGGAGGAAAAACTGTCTGCCGCTTCCTTTTATGCAACCGGCGCAAACACAGAATATGAAGTTTATGTGGTACACGATTTTGAAAACGAGAAGTCTTTTGCACAGAGAGAACCGCTGGCATCCGGAACGTTGCAGAAAGCAGGGTATTATACCATTGATTTCGATACGCAGGTTTCTCTGAAAAAAGGAGAGCGTTATGCCGTGCTGGTATTCTTGAAAACACCAGGAACCAAACATCCGATGGCAATTGAATATGATACCGGAGAGAAAATTTTACAGGGAGTCGATCTGGATGATGGAGAGGGATATATCAGTTTAAATGGAAAAAAATTTGTAAACGTGAAAGAAAAAAAGGATTGTAATCTTTGTATTAAAGCATTTACGAGGGATTAAGATGGATGAAATCGTTTTAAAATGGGTGACGGTACTGTCAGGAATCCTTACGGTAATTGTCTGTGTTTCGGTCTTTTTTTTCCCAGATATACATGAGCGGGCGGTTCTGGCGGCCGAACAGCAGAAGGAAATCGGCGGTGGGAATCTGATTGCGACAACGGCGAATCCGAAAGCGGTGGTGGAACAATCGAAAGATTTGAATGCACAGCTTAAAATTGCTTTGCCGGAGGGGACTTCCAAAGAAGATGTGGAGATCGAAAATGATTATGTGACGCAGACCATTTATATCAAATTTGCGGGCGGTGTGGATGATTATTTTGAGCAGTATGCCATCAAGGGAAGCAGTGATCATATTGCGTCGATGGCTTACTATAAGGATAAGGAAGAGGGCGTGATCGCGCTTCAGCTGGATCAGGTATATGAACTGAAAAACCGGTTTAAAAATGGTAGTCTGTACCTTGATTTTATTGATCCGCATGATATCTATGATAAAGTTATTGTGATTGATGCCGGACATGGAAGCCATGCAGCAGGTGCCGTAAAACTTGGAATTTCTGAAAAAGGCCTTAATCTGGCGATTGTGCAGCAGTTAAAAAAACTGTTTGACGAGGATACACGCAAGATCAGAGTGTACTATACACGTACATCGGATACAAATCCGACGCTTGATCAGAGAGTTCAGCTGGCAAATAAGGCAAAGGCCGACCTGTTCATCAGCGTACATAACAATTCAGATGCAACCGGAAACTTTACCAAAGTGAAGGGAACCCAGGTAATGTACAGTGAGTCAGATGACGCAAAGCTGTCGAGTAAGAAGCTGGCAGAGATCTGTCTGAAAAATGTCGTGGATACGACGGGCAGTGAGAACAGGGGACTGTTAAAGGGAGACAGTATCTATATTATCCGCACGAGCAAGGTGCCGGTGGCCTTGATTGAGGTCGGGTTTATGACAAATTATAAGGAACTGGATCTGCTGAATAGTACAAGTTATCAGAAAAAGGCAGCTGAAGGTATTTATAACGCAATCAATGAAGCATTTCAGGAGGGATATTAAATTGACAGAGATTATTTTTGCAACTGGAAACAAGGATAAAATGCGTGAGATCCGTGAGATTATGGCGGATTGTGATGTACATATTGTATCCATGAAAGAAGCTGGTATTAAGGTGGATATTGTGGAAGATGGAACCACTTTCGAGGAAAACGCAAAGATCAAAGCGCGGGCAGTGGCTGCACATACGGATGCAATTGTTCTGGCCGATGATTCCGGTCTGGAAATCGATGCGCTGAATAAAGAGCCGGGCGTATATTCTGCCCGCTATATGGGAGAGGATACTTCTTACGATATAAAAAACAAAAATTTGATTGACCGTCTGGATGGCGTACCGAAAGAAAAACGTACCGCACGCTTTGTCTGTGCGATTGCGGCTGTTCTTCCGGATGGAAGGGAACTGGTGACCCGCCAGACGATGGAAGGATATATCGGTTGGGAACCGGAAGGGGAAAACGGCTTTGGGTATGATCCGATTTTTTATCTGGATGAATACGGATGCTCATCGGCAGCACTTTCTCCGGAACAGAAGAATGCGATCAGTCACAGAGGCAAGGCACTGCGTGCAATGAAAGAATTGCTGAAAAAAGAAATTTAAAAAGAATGAAACATTTTTACCATCTGATCTGTATAGTAAGTAGAACAGCAAAAAAGCTGTGACAAACATACGGAAAGGATGGTAATTTATTATGAAAAAGAAACTGGTTGTATGTACATTATGCGGGATGATGGCCATGTCGGCGATTACTTGTGGTATGGGCTGTAATGTATTTGCGGCAGATAATGGAGAAGCACCTGTAATTGCCACGCAGAAGGAGGGAGAGCAGATTCCGAATCCGTGGAAGGAATACACTTCTGTAAAAGATGCAGAAAATGCAGTGGGATTTTCCGTAAAGCTTCCGAAAAAGATCAGTGGTTATACAAAAGATATGATTCAGGCCATCGACGGATCATTTCTGCAGGTATTTTATAAAAACGGGAATAAGGAGATTTTAATCCGCAAGGCATTGGTATCGCAGGGCAAAGATATCAGTGGGGATTACAATGTCTATGATGTGACAAAGAAAGTGACTGTCAAAGGGAAAAAAGGAAAGGTTACGATCAAAGGAACGGAAAAGAAGAAAAATCTTGCGGTATGGAGTGACGGAACCTATTCCTATTCTTTGTATACAAGTGCAGGAATGAGCCAAAAAGCACTGATCAGACTCGTAAAACAGGTACAATAGGAGTAGAGATATGGTAATTTGTCTGGAACGGACAATTTCCTGGCAGGAGCGGCTGCATGCGGCAGCCGCTGACTGCTGGCGGATATGCATACAGCATCTGCTGCAGATGACTGTAAAACAGAAAGAACAGGACGAGAGAGCAGCGGTCAACCAGAAAGCGGAAAAGCTTCTGAAAGACTACGGAAACAGCATTTTGCGGATGGCATATGCTTATTTACATAATATGAGCGATGCAGAGGACATCTTGCAGGAGACTCTGATAAAATATCTGCAGACAGCGCCTGTTCTGGAGAATCCCGCCCATGAGAAAGCATGGCTTCTGAAAGTGACTGCTAACCTGAGCAAAAACCGGATTGATTATAATCGTATCCGGCAGACAGATGAGCTGGAGGAAACGCTCGTTGCAGAAAAAAGAGAAGATCTGCGTTTTGTGTGGGAGGCAGTACGTGCGCTTCCGGAAAAGTACAGGGAGGTAATTCATCTGTACCACCATGAGGGCTATTCTACGGCTCAGATCGCAAAAATTCTGGGATATAAGGAAGCAACCGTGCGCACCAATCTGCGGCGGGGACGGCAGCAGTTAAAAGAAATTTTAAAGGAGGAGTACGATTTTGGGGAAGTATGATGAAATTATGGAAAAAATCGAAGTGACCGATGAAATGAAAAACCGCATTTTATCGCAAATGGAACGTGTGGATATTTCCCCACGGGAAAATACCATTGTTCCGATGCGGCTGGCCCGTCGTATTCTTCCATTTGCTGCATGTGCGGCGATTGTTGTGGCGGTGTTTGTGGTTCCACAGATCCGGCAGAAAAGCCCACAAAAGCCGGGAGAGGAAAACCCGACGGTAGAGGGCTTGTATGCACCGCAGGAGGTGGCATCGGCCGAAAAACTATCGGAGGCAGTGGGCTTTCCGGTCAAGGACATTGCTTCCCTGAAAGAAAAAGCAACGGATCGTTCCTATATGACATATGGGGATGGACAGGCAGAGATCACATATCGCTGGGATTCACAAAATATCTGTTTCCGGCAGTCGCAGGGACAGGAGGATAATTCTGGTGATTATAATTCCTATGCAACGGAGAAAATTATTTCAATGGGAAACAATTCTGTCACTTTAAAAGGAGAAGCGGAAGATAAAATTTTACTGGCTACATGGTCAGATGGCACATATTCTTATTCTTTAAGTATGGCGAAAGCCTTGAAAAAAGCGGATGTTCTGGGGATTATTGAGGAAATTGAAAAAAATATTTGAAAAATTCAAAAAAGTTGTTGACTTTATTGCCAGGCTATACTATAATCTATCTTGCGTCACGGATGAGACACAAACAACACGGACGCAACGACATAACCTTCGGGGTGTGGCTCAGCTTGGCTAGAGCGCCTGGTTTGGGACCAGGAGGTCGCAGGTTCGAATCCTGTCACCCCGACTTCATGCGGGTGTAGTTCAATGGTAGAACACCAGCCTTCCAAGCTGGATACGTGGGTTCGATTCCCATCA
>DLQV01000290.1:4576-9246 GCA_002474415.1 Lachnospiraceae bacterium UBA7598 | reverse complement strand
AGAAAAAAGGGGGGAAAATGCCATGGAAGATATTTCTATGAGAGGTGCGGTTGTTCACATTTCGCAGGATGGAATGGAAGCGCATTTGACATTGCAGCCACCGGAGGCCGGAGAGGGATATACGTTGTCTGAGCTGGTGCGGTATATCCGCACCCAGCGCGTAATCAATGGAATTGATGAGGCTGTGATTCAGGAGATGATCGATGATGCAGTGTACATGAGAGATATGTGTGTTGCCAAGGGGCAGCCTCCGGTCAATGCGCAGAATGGACGCTATGAACTTCACTTTAATCCAAATGTAGACGGAAAGCCAAAGATCAAAGAAGATGGCTCAGTGGATTACTGGAGTATCCACACCGTGGAAATGGTAAAGGAAGGTCAGGCCATTGCGACTTATTATCCGCCGACAGAAGCGATAAATGGGATGACAGTGACAGGAAAACCGATACTTGCGGTCCGTGGTAAACCATTGCAGCCACTCCGTGGGAAAGGATTTCACTGCACGGAGGATGGAAGTACTTATATTGCGGATTTATCTGGAAAAATTGAAATGACAAATGGCAAAATCCGGATATCCGCAGTGTATGAAATCCAAGGTGATGTGGGAATTGGAACCGGAAACGTGGAATATCACGGAGATGTTGTAATCCACGGAGGAATTAAGCCGGGGGCAAAAGTAAGTACAAGCGGAAGCCTTACGGTAGATGGAATCTGTGAAAACTGTGTGATTGAAGCGGGAAAAGATATTGTCCTGCGAAGCGGTGTGCTTGGAGGAAATAAAACCAGTATTCGCGCAGGCGGGAATGTTCATGCAAAATTTTTCGAATACTGTAAGGTGAAAGCCGACGGTTTTATTGAAGTAACGTATGCTTTAGACAGTCGTATGATCAGTTTTGACCATATTTATGTCACCGGAAAAAAGGGAAGCATCATTGGTGGATATGCCTATGCCATCAGCGGCATGGATGTGAATGTGATTGGAAATTCCACAGAAGTTAAGACGCAGGTACATGTCGGCGTGAGTGCACAGATGCGGCAGGAACTGTCAGATTTGCAGAAATCAATCGAAGAAAGCGGGGAAGTGATCCAGAAGATTACAACCGGTCTGAAACAGTTTGATATGGTGGCTGCACAGAAAGGAATCGATGTATCCAAAGACCCGCGCAGAACAGAACTTCTTCGTGCTAAAATGAAGACGCAGGCAGATATTGCGGAGAATAAGAAAGCGTTAGACCGTCTGGAAGAACTGGTCAAACGTGGAGAGAATGCAAAAATCAATGTAGTGCGCAAAGTGTATTCCGGATGTGTTGTAACGATTGATCAGAAGACACTTACGGTAAAAGAATTGCAGGAATCCGTTTGTTTCCAGAAGAAGAAAGAAGGAGTTGTGATGATTTCCCTCAAGTAAACAGGTGCAGTCGCTGTAATATTTCCGCGAAATAATTCGAACAAATTTGCTTGCATATCCAATGGACTATATTATAATTAAGATATATGGGGAATATAGAACCTGTATATCGAAAAAAGGAGCAGGAGAAATGATTAATTTTGAAAAAGAGCTGAAAAATTTTCAGCCGAGTCTGGAAGTAGAAGAAGCCGAGGCGGCAATTTATAACCATGATCTGACAGACGTAACGGATATTATTACCGAAATATTGCGTGATGTGCGTCAGAATAGCCAACAGTTGAGACAGTAATGAAAAAGAGGAAGAAATGATTTGTTATAAATGTGGACAGGAGGTTGGAAATGCAAAGAGCTGCCCGAATTGCGGTGCAGATCTTTCAGTATTCCTGAAAGTGCGTCACATTTCCAACGCATATTATAATCTGGGACTCGAACAGGCAAAAGTGAGAAACCTTTCCGGGGCGATTATCAGCCTGAAAAACAGTCTGAAATTTAATAAGTATAATATTGATGCACGGAATCTTCTTGGACTGATTTACTGTGAGATCGGAGAAGTGGTGGATGCCTTAAGTGAATGGGTGATCAGCCGCAGTTACCAGCCGAAGGACAATCTTGCCAGCCATTATCTCAATGAGATTCAGCAGGATCGGGGAAAATTAGATTCGGTAAATCAGACCATAAAAAAATATAATCAGGCATTGCATTACTGTAAACAGGACAGCAGGGATCTGGCCATTATCCAGTTAAAAAAAGTGCTTTCTCTGAACCCGAAGCTTGTCAAGGCATATCAGCTGCTTGCACTTCTTTATCTGCAGGATAATAAGCTGGAGATGGCAAAAAAGACATTGCGCAATGCAGGAAAAATTGATACAAACAATACGACAACACTGCGTTATCTGCGTGAGGTAAACGCAAGGCTGAAGGAAAAAAGTCCTTCGAAAAAGCCAAAGGATGATGATCTCATCTCTTACCAGAGTGGGAATGAGACCATTATTATGCCAAAAAGGTTTAAGGAATCTTCCATCGGTGCGACACTGGTATATATCGTGATCGGCCTGATTGTAGGTACTGCGATTACAGCATTCCTGATTGTTCCGAGTGTTCGGAATAAGGCAAAAGAGGATGCACAGAGAAAACTGGTAGAGGCAAGTGATACGATTTCCACCAATGGGCAGACGATTAAAGATCTGGAGAGCCAGGTGGAAGATCTCAAGAGCCAGGTGGAGGAACAGACAACCAATAATGAGAAAGTAAAAGTTCAGATATCAACCTATGAAAATCTTCTGCAGGCATGTGTATCTTATTATGGATCCAAGGATGTAACAACTGCAGGAAAAACATTGGATAAGGTAAACACAAAGTATTTGTCAGATAAAGCAAAATCTATTTATGATGACATCAATGGTGAGGTGCAGGATAAATATCTGAACCAGCTTTATAAAGAAGGGTACAGTTCGTATTCCCGTGGAAAATATAAGGATGCGATCGATACATTAAAGCAGATTACGGATGAGCAGGAAGATTTCAAGGATGGATCAGCTGCCTATTATCTGGCACAGTCCTACCGGAAAAACGGAGATTTGAAATCTGCAAAACCGTATTATCAGTATGTAATTGAAAATTACCCGGATACGGAGCGGGCGAGAACGTCACAGAATTATGTGGACGCACAGGAATAAAAGGAGTATATAGCATTACAAAAGACACTACAGCATAAAGAAGCTGTCAGTGTCTTTTTTGTTTTTGAGGGAAAGGAAGGTGCTTGATATGGAAGCAGCATATCGAAAGGAAGCGGACTGTATGATTGTGCCGATGCCGCGGGAGGTGGATCATCATGTGGCGCGTGGCATGAGCAGAGAAATTGACCTGCTGGCAGAAAGCTGGCATGTACATAAAATTGTATTTGATTTTGCAGGGACAGATTTTATGGACAGTTCCGGAATCGGCGTTTTAATCGGAAGGAAAAAAGCGATGGACATGCATGCGGGAAAAGTGACAGCAGTAAATCTTGGCGAACGTGTATACAAGATATTTGAAAAATCCGGGCTATTTCAGATTATTTCATTGGAAGAGGAGGAAAAATAAGATGGTTCAGGAAAATCATATGCAGGTGCATTTTGATGCAAAGTCTGTAAATGAAGGATTAGCACGTATGGTTGTTGCTGCGTTTATGACAGATATGAATCCGACACTTGAGCAGATTGCAGATGTAAAGACAGCGGTGAGTGAGGCGGTGACGAATGCCATCATTCATGGATATAACGATGAAAATAGGCAGGTAGAACTGACCTGTGACCAGAACGGTCAGCAATTGGTGGTAACGGTGGAAGATCACGGAGTCGGAATTGAAGATCTTGAACAGGCATTACAGCCTTTTTTTACTTCAAAACCGGAGCTGGAGCGGTCGGGTATGGGGTTTTCTTTTATGGAAGCTTTTATGGACCGTATTGAAGTCCGATCAAAAAAAGGAGAGGGAACGCGTGTCGTGATGTGGAAATACATAGAAAGGGAAAGTGAACAGTAAAGTATCTGCAAAAGAGAAAGATGGGCGACAGAATATCCGGAAGGCGCAGCAGGGAGATCAGAATATCAGACAGCAGATCATCACTGACAATATGGGGCTGGTTTATATGGTAGCAAAGCGTTTTTTGAATCGTGGAACGGATATGGAAGATCTGACACAGATTGGGGTGATCGGACTGATCAAAGCGATTGACCGGTTTGATACGTCTCTTTCCTATTCATTTTCTACCTATGCGGTACCACTTATCATGGGAGAAATCCGGAGATTTTTGCGGGATGACAGTATGATTCATACAAGTCGTCAGATCAGGGAACATGCAAGAAAAATAGCAATTGTCAGAGAACAGCTGAAAAAGACACAAAATAAGGAGCCGACATTGCAGGAACTGGCGGAGCAGACAGGAATTGCCATCGAGGATCTGGTGGTGGCAATGGAAGCGGGAAGAGAGGTGGATTCTTTTTCGCGACCGGTGACGGAGAGTGACGGAAAAGTATTGACTTTGGAGGAAAAGTTGGAGGATAATCATCGGTTTGAAATCCCACTGCTGAATCGCATTGCATTAAAACAGGCGATTGACCAGCTGCCGGAGGAAGAAGCGCAATTAATAAGATTTCGTTATATGGACAATCTTTCCCAGGCAGAAACGGCAAAGCGTATGGGAAAAAATCAGGTGGCCGTGTCACGCCGCGAGCGAAAGATACTGGAAAAACTTCGCAGAAAAATGTTGTAGCTACCACTTAC
>DLQV01000290.1:4271-4532 GCA_002474415.1 Lachnospiraceae bacterium UBA7598 | reverse complement strand
AGAGAAAATTTGTTATAATTTGCATATAAAAAATTACAAAAGGGAGAAACTGACATGGGAGAATATTTGCAGAAAGCCGTGTTGCCAGTGCAGTACGACAATTATGTGTTTGATCTGTACGGGACACTGGTGGACATTCACACAGAGGAAAATTTTCCGGAACTGTGGGAGAAACTGGCACTTTTTTATGGATATTACGGTGCCATTTATGAACCGAAGGAGCTACAGGAGCGCTATGCAGAACTGGTCAGCGACAGTGAG
>DLQV01000290.1:1276-4231 GCA_002474415.1 Lachnospiraceae bacterium UBA7598 | reverse complement strand
GCGCGTTGAAAAAGACGCTGGAAGAAGATCGGCATTATGCGCATGAGGCATCTCCGGAGATTGAGATCGAGGAGGTATTTGAAAAACTGTATCAGGAAAAAGGAATTGTGGTGGATAAGTCTCTTGCCATACATACGGGACAGTTTTTCCGTGTGCTGTCTACCGACTATGTCCGTTTGTATCCTGGGACACAACAGATGCTTGCCAGTCTGAAAAAAATAGGCAAAAAGGTATATCTGCTGTCAAATGCCCAGCGTATTTTTACTGCATATGAAATGAATGTTTTAGATATTACCAGATATTTTGATGATATTTTGATTTCTTCGGATTATCACACGAAAAAACCGGATGAGCGTTTCTTCCATATATTGTTGGAGCGGCATAAGCTGGATGTGTCAAATACCCTGTATATAGGAAATGACAGCCGCTGTGATGTTGGTGGTGCAAAAGGTGTCGGAATGCCCGTGTTTTATGTAAATTCCAATATTTCCCCGCAAAATGATGACGGAAAAGAGGCAGACTATATTGTAGAGAATTTTTCTGGATGGGAGGAAAAGACAATATGAGTAAAGTAAAACAAGGAAAAGTAGCAATTATCGGATGTGGTTTTGTCGGGTCTGCATCTGCGTTTGCCCTGATGCAGAGCGGATTATTTACCGAGATGGTGCTTTTGGATGCAAACCATCAGAAAGCAGAAGGAGAAGCCGAGGATATCGTACACGGAATTCCGTTTGGAAGACCGATGCAGATTTATGCCGGAGATTATGATGATATAGCGGATGCTGCCATTATTGTGATTACGGCAGGGGCAAATCAGAAACCGGACGAGACCAGGTTAGACCTGGTGCATAAAAATATCGCAATTTTTCAGTCGATCATTCCGGAAATTACAAAAAGAGACTTTGAAGGAATTCTTCTGATTGTCGCCAATCCGGTAGATATTCTGACTTACACGGCGCAGAAATTGTCCGGTTATCCGGAAAACCGGGTAATTGGTTCGGGAACCGTGCTGGATTCCGCCAGACTGAAATATCATCTGGGACAGCATCTGGGTGTGGACAGCAGAAGTGTGCATGCTTTTATTGTAGGTGGACACGGGGACAGTGAGATTGCGGCGTGGAGTAGTGCCAATGTATCCGGAATTCCGCTGGATAACTTTTGTGAGATGCGCGGACATTACAATCATGCAGAGGCAACGGAGCGTATTGCTGCAGAGGTAAAGCAGAGCGCGTATGAAATTATATCCAAGAAAGGGGCCACATATTATGGCATCGCCATGTCGGTCAGGAGGATCTGTGAGGCAATTATCAGGGACGAAAAATCCATTTTGCCGATTTCTACCATGTTGCACGGAGAGTATGGAATTTCGGATGTGGTGTTAAGCCTGCCTTGTATTGTTGGCCGTGATGGCTATGAAACCAAGGTTCCGATCGATCTGGATCAGGAGGAAGTCTCAAAATTACATGAGTCGGCAAATACACTCAAAGAAGTTCTTTTGGAGTTCTTTGCCGGAAATTAACTTTTTTTGCTTGCTTTTTTTGGAAGAAAGAGGTAGAATACCACAGTGGGTAGAGCAAAGGCGTCGTAATGTATATACGACGTCTCTTTTTATATATAAAGTGTATGACAGCGTGAGAAATATATAAAAATGACATACAGTTTATATAAAAAAAACGTTTTACTTTTTACATTTTGACAAATATAATAGCTTTTGATTCAAAAGTTAAGAAAGGAAGTGAGACTGTTGGATGCGTTGGTAAAGAATCTGATGGAGGAGCTGAATTGCGATACCGTCTTTACAATCCCGCTGTTTGGTGGCATTCCGATTTATGAGTCGGTTGTTGTTACCTGGATCATCATGGCGGTCGTTCTTCTTTTGTGTCTGATCCTTGTAAGAGGACTTAGGGTCGAGAATCCAAGTCGTAAGCAGGTAGTTCTTGAACTTGCTGTTTCAAAACTGTATGGATTCTTTGAGGACACGATGGGAGAAAACGGTAAAGCGTACATTCCGTACCTGGCAGCAGTTGCCATCTACATAGGAATTGCCAACCTCATCGGCCTATTAGGCTTCAAGCCGCCGACAAAAGACATGAATGTCACGGTAGCGCTTGCACTGATGAGTATCATCTTAATTGAAGCAGCAGGAGTAAGAAAGAAAGGTACCAAAGGCTGGTTAAAGAGCTTTGCGGAACCGATGCCTGTGGTTCTTCCAATTAACGTTCTTGAGATATTCATCAAACCATTATCACTTTGTATGCGATTGTTTGGAAATGTACTTGGTTCCTTCGTTATTATGGAGTTACTGAAGATGGTGGTTCCACCCGTACTTCCAGCAATATTCAGTTGTTACTTTGATATTTTCGACGGACTGATTCAGGCATACGTATTTGTATTCCTTACAGGCTTGTTCATCAAGGAAGCAACGGAGTAACACACTAATTAACTGAGAAAAGAAAAGGAGAAAACATTATGTCAGCATCATTATTTGTAGCAATCGGAGCAGGAGTAGCAGTATTAACAGGTATCGGAGCAGGTCTTGGAATCGGTAAGGCAACAGGTTCCGCAGTAGACGCTATCGCAAGACAGCCGGAAGCAGAAGGTAAGATTTCCAAAGCATTACTTCTTGGTTGTGCACTTGCCGAGGCAACCGCTATTTACGGTTTCGTTATTGCATTACTTATCATTCTTTTCTTAAAATAATGATTACCTGTGTAATTATTACATTAAGAAAGGAGCAGTAAACTATGCTGAGTATAAATCCATGGGATATCTTGTGGACAATCGTAAACCTGCTTGTTTTGTATGCTATCTTTCGCAAGTTTTTGTTTCAGCCGGTCATGAATATCATTCATGAGAGGGAGGAAATGATCAACAAACAGTTCGAGGATGCACAGAAGCAGCAGGACGATGCAGCGCAGATGAAGAGTGAGTATGAGAACCAGTTAAAGGGTGCCA
>DLQV01000290.1:0-1202 GCA_002474415.1 Lachnospiraceae bacterium UBA7598 | reverse complement strand
AAGGAGCACGAGAGAACTCTGGAAAAGACCAGAGTTGAGGCAGATGCCATGCTTGAAAAAGCAAAAAGTGATATTGCAAATGAGCAGGAAAAGGCAACAAGAGATGCTCAGACAAAGATCGCAGAACTTGCTTTGCTGGCTGCTAAGAAGATTATGAAGACGGGTGAAGCACATGACGCAGGCAGCAGTAAATAGTGCCAAGGTATTATACCGGCTGTCTGTCAGCAGAGAGGATGTCGAGAAAGCGGAAAAGCTTTTCTTTTTGACACCTCAACTGCAGGAAGTTCTGACGAGCCCGGTCGTACCGGCAGCAAAAAAGTACAAAATCATTGATCAGGTATTTGCACTGGAAACGACAGAGGACGTGCTGGTCCGTTACATGAAGATCATGTGCAGGATTGGAAACATGGCCGAGATGCAGGATATTTTCCAATATTATTATAAGTACTGGGACAGCATGCATCATGTGGTTCGGGCGGACCTGATTTATGCCGAAGCTCCAAACGAAGAAGAGGAGAAAGAGGCAAAAGCAATTCTGGATAAAAATTATCCGGATAGTGAGATTACTCTGACGCAGAGTGTGGATGAGTCACTGATCGGTGGCTATCTTGTTAAGGTTGGATATAGAGAATTCGACCACAGTTATGAAGGACGCCTGCGTCAGTTACAAAGAAAACTTACAGGGAGGTGACCCCTTTGGGCGCTATTAGTGCAACAGATATTATCTCCATTATTCAGGGCGAGATTGAAAATGTCAACTGGGATGAAGAAAGCCGTGAAACAGGTGAGGTCATCTGGGTCGGTGATGGAATTGTTACCGTATACGGAATTGATCATGCAATGTATGGCGAGATCGTAGCCTTTGAAAACGGAGTCAAAGGAATGGTTCAGGATGTCAGACAGAATGAGATTGGTATTATCTTATTTGGTCGTGATACCGGAATCAAAGAAGGAACCAAAGTGGTTCGTACCAAGAAAAAAGCCGGTATTCCGGTCGGTGATGCGTTTGTAGGAAGAGTAATCAATGCACTCGGTGAGCCGATTGATGGAAACGGTGATATTAAAGAGGATGATTATCGTCCGATCGAGCAGGAAGCTCCTGGTATCATTGACAGACAAAGCGTAGACACACCAATGGAAACAGGTATTCTTTCCATTGATTCCATGTTCCCAATTGGACGTGGACAGCGTGAGTTGATCAT
>DLQV01000192.1:437-3061 GCA_002474415.1 Lachnospiraceae bacterium UBA7598 | reverse complement strand
AGCGATTTTTCTGCAAAAGAACAGCAGGTGTATGACATTCTCCGGGATTCGGACGGAAATGATGAAGTGGTCATTTATATATCGGATGTCAAGGCGTTTAAAAGATTGCCAAGAAACCGTGCGGTTGGCACAAATTCTGTGCTCTTGGCACGTTTGACGGAATTTTTGGGCGAAAAAAATGTAAAAGTTGTGGAAAAAGGCATTGAAAATCGCGCGTAATAAGTATAGAATAAAACAGATTAAAGAATTTCATTTGAATTTTAATAAATGGAGGATTTCACAATGGCGAAAGAGATTAACACAATTGGTGTACTGACCAGTGGAGGAGATGCCCCGGGAATGAACGCTGCAATCCGTGCAGTTGTCCGTCAGGCTTTATCCAAAGGAAAGAAAGTAAAAGGAATTAAGCGTGGATACGCTGGATTATTAAACGAAGAAATTATTGACATGAACGGACAGAGCGTTTCAGATACAATCTCTCGTGGTGGTACTATTTTACAGACTGCCCGTTGTATGGAGTTTACCACACCGGAAGGACAGCAGAAAGGTGCGGAGATCTGTAAGAAGCACGGAATCGATGCAATTGTAGTTATCGGTGGAGATGGTTCTTTCAAGGGTGCACAGAAGCTTGCTGCACTGGGAATCAATACCATTGGTCTTCCAGGAACGATTGATCTGGATATTGCATGTACCGATTACACGATTGGTTTTGATACTGCTGTTAACACAGCCATGGAAGCCATTGATAAGGTTCGTGATACTTCTACATCTCATGAGAGATGCTCAATTATTGAGGTTATGGGTCGTGGTGCCGGACATATCGCATTATGGTGTGGTCTTGCAAATGGTGCTGAGGAGATTCTCCTTCCGGAAAAATATGATTACGATGAGCAGCGTCTGATTGATCAGGTAGTCAATGCAAGAAAGAACGGAAAGCAGCACTATATTATTGTAAATGCTGAGGGTATCGGTCATTCACAGAGCATGGCAAAGCGTATCGAGGAAGCTACAGGTGTTGAGACACGTGCAACCATCCTCGGACATATGCAGCGTGGTGGAAGCCCGACATGTAAGGATCGTGTCTATGCAACCACAATGGGTGCGATGGCAGTTGACCTTCTCTGCGAAGGAAAGAGCAACCGTGTCATTGGACATAAGGGTGGCAAGTTTGTAGATTTCGATATTGATGAAGCTCTGGCTATGAAGAAAGATATCGACGAGTACATGTACGAAATCTCCAAGACATTGGTATAGTTATTCCTTTTATTGGAGAACATAGTGCGGCAGGGAACTCTCTCTGCCGCATTTTTAAGTTTGAAATTAATGGAATTTTCAAGGAGACTGGCAATGGACAACACCAAGGAAATGCTGACACTTGCAGTAGAAATCGGAGATGCGATGCTGCGGTGTGGGGCAGAAATCTATCGGGTGGAAGATTCGGTGACACGTATATTGGAAGCCTTTGGTCTGGATGATTTTGATGCCTATGTTTTATCCAACGGAATTTTTGCAAGTGCAAATGAAAGCCGGGAAGACGCCTGTAGTGTGGTAAGGTATGTTCCGCTTTCGGCAACACATTTAGGGAAACTGGCTGCTTTAAACCAATTGACGCGTGATATCTGTAACCATAAATGTACGATTCCGGAAGCCTCAGAACGTCTGAAACAGTGCAAAAAAATTCCGGTTTATGCAAATGTGGTACAGTTACTGGCATGCGGGATTGGATGCGCGGCATTTACCCTGATGTTTGGCGGACATCTGCCGGAAGCACTGTATGCATTTGTGGTGGGTTTGATAGAACAGATGGCATTGTTTGTGTGCAAAAGACGCAAAGTCTCCCGTTTTTTAACGAATGTATATGTCAGTCTGCTGATCTCTCTGCTCAGTCTGCCGGCGGCAGCGGGAATTATACCGATCCTGCATGATAAGGTGGTGATCGGGGCAATTATGCCATTAGTACCGGGGATTGCATTGACAACATCCATCCGCGATTTTTATAATGGGGATTATTTGTCCGGAACAATTCACCTGATTGATGCACTTCTCACGGCACTTTGTATTGCAGTGGGCATTGCATTGCCGATTCTGTTGTTGCGATATGGAGGAAATTTGCTGGTATGAGTTATGTATTTCAATTTTTTATTGCAGCAATTGCCACGGTTACTTTTGCCATTTTGTTTGCAGCACCGAAAAAAGAGTTGATTTTTTGTGGTGTTTCGGGAGGACTCGCATGGCTGGTGTATTTTATTTTGTATAAACAGTCCGGAAATGTGGTTTTGGGCAGTCTGGTGGCAACGTTTGTTTTGACAATATTAAGCAGAATTCTGGCGGTAGCTAGATGCAATCCAGCCACAGTTTATCTGGTGTCAGGAATTTTCCCGCTGGTACCGGGAGCTGGCATTTATTATACGGCATATTACCTGATATCCGGAATGTCTGCAAAATGTTCTGCAAAAGGGCTGGAAACCTTTGAGATTGCTCTGGCGATTGTGTTTGGAATCATTTTTGGTTTTTCGATTCCGGAAACTTTGTTTCACAAAGGAAAAAGTAAGTGAATGGAAAGGATCATACAGATTATATGATTACAAGTAGTGCAAATCAGCAGATGAAACATTTGTCACAGC
>DLQV01000192.1:0-398 GCA_002474415.1 Lachnospiraceae bacterium UBA7598 | reverse complement strand
CACAGCTGATGAAAAAAGCGAAAGAACGAAAAAAAGAGCAGGCATTTGTGGTAGAAGGCATAAAAATGTTTCAGGAGGCTCCAAAGGACGCTGTGTTGTCCGTTTATGTATCGGAAAGTTTCCTCAAAAAACCAGAGCATGAAAGCTGTCTGCAGGGGTATGTGCATGAAGTGGTAAGCGATTCGGTCTTCCGGGAAATTTCGGATACACAGACTCCGCAGGGAATCCTTGCAATTGTGCGCATGCCACGGTATGATCTGTCCGATCTTTTGCAGGGGGATCACACGCATCTTTTAATTCTTGAGAGCGTGCAGGACCCGGGAAATCTTGGAACGATGGTGCGTACCGGAGAGGGTGCCGGCATAACGGGAATTATAATGAATAAAACGACAGTGGAT
>DLQV01000184.1 GCA_002474415.1 Lachnospiraceae bacterium UBA7598 | reverse complement strand
GGAGCAGAAGCGCTTGAGGATTGCCAGGGGGGGACAGATGCAATGGTGAATGAGATCAATGCACTGACACCGGATATGATCCTAAGTGTTCTGCCAAGCCCGGAGCAAGAACATTTTCTTGTGCAAAACTGTGAAAAGCTGTCTGCCGGATTATGGTATGGAATTGGTTCCTGGAATTTTACCAGAAGCAGACAGGGGCTGCTTGGGACGATTAAAAAGCTTGTCCGCACGCACAAATTAGAAAGTCAGCTGACCCATTATCATGGAAAGCAGGAAATCTGAAGTTGTGTTGTTTAAATTTCATAGTGAAATATTACTAACTGGAAAAAATGGGAAGAGAGGAAATGCATAAAAAATATACATTTCCTCTTTCTTTTTTTGGAAGATTGTATTAAAATAAAGATAATTGTTCAGAAAACAGGTGGGGGAACGAAAGATTTCTGGATGAAATATGGGGATAAGGAGAGCTGACTATGATATCCAATCAAATACTTCAAAATACAATTGACGGACTGAAAGCAATTACACGTACAGATTTATGCGTGATTGATGTAGAGGGAAAAATTCTGGTCGCGACATTTCCAGATGCAGAACAGTTTGTAGCTCCGGCACAGACCTTCGTGGAATCGCCGGCGGACAGTCAGGTGGTAAATGGCTGCCAGTTCTTTAAAGTGTTCGATGATCATCAACTGGAGTATATTCTGCTGGCATATGGAGACAGCGAGGATGTGTATATGATTGGAAAGATTGCCGCTTTCCAGATTCAGAATCTTTTGGTTGCCTATAAGGAACGTTTTGATAAAGATAATTTTATCAAGAACCTGATTTTGGACAATCTGCTTTTGGTAGATATATACAATCGTGCCAAGAAACTTCATATTGAAACAGAAGTACGCCGTGTGGTATTCTTGGTGGAGACAAACCGTGAGAAAGATGGAAATGAGCTGGAGAAGATCCGGGGACTTTTTGGTGGAAAATCAAAGGATTTCGTCACAGCGGTAGATGAAAAAAACATTATTGTAGTCAAAGAACTTGCAGAAAATGAAACCTATGAGGATTTGAATAAGACAGCAGATGTAATCATCAAGCTGTTTAAATCTGATACCAATTGCAATATTCATATCGCATATGGTACCATTGTGAACGAATTGAAAGAGGTTTCGAGATCTTATAAAGAGGCGCGCATGGCACTGGATGTCGGAAAGATCTTCTTTGAGGGACAGGATGTGATCGCGTATTCTCAGCTGGGAATTGGTCGACTGATTTATCAGCTTCCAATTCCATTGTGCAAAATGTTTATCAAAGAAATCTTTGGTGGAAAATCACCAGATGATTTTGATGAGGAAATTCTGACGACGATCAACAAATTCTTTGAAAACAGTCTGAATGTGTCAGAGACGTCAAGACAACTGTACATTCATCGAAATACGCTGGTATATCGTCTGGACAAGCTGCAAAAAAGCACAGGTCTAGATCTGCGGGTCTTTGAAGATGCGATTACGTTTAAGATCGCACTCATGGTAGTCAAGTATATGAAGTATATGGAAACACTGGACTATTAGAGAGTGAAGGAGAAATTATGATTACACTGGAACATGTCAGCAAGACTTATGCGGCAGGAGTTCCTGCTTTAAATGACGTGAGTCTGGAAATAGAAGATGGAGAATTTGTATTTGTTGTAGGAGATAGCGGCTCTGGAAAATCAACCCTGATCAAACTGCTATTAAAAGAGCTGGAACCGACGGAAGGAAGCATTACCATTGGTGGAAAATCTTTGGGAAAAATCCGAAGAAAACAGATTCCAAAATTCCGGAGAAATATCGGAGTTGTGTTTCAGGATTTCCGTCTGTTAAAAGACCGCAATGTCTATGACAATGTAGCATTTGCACAAAAAGTGGTTGGAGAACCAAACAGCCATATCAAGAAAAAAGTACCGCTTATGCTTTCTATGGTGGGACTTGCTGCAAAATATCGATCTTTTCCGAAACAATTATCTGGAGGAGAGCAGCAGAGAGTGGCGATTGCCCGCGCCCTGATCAATGAGCCGAGTATTCTGCTTGCAGACGAGCCAACCGGAAATCTGGATAACAATAATGCGTGGGAGATTATGAAGCTGCTGGAAGAAATCAACAGCAAAGGAACTACAGTGATTGTTGTAACCCATAATCTGGAAATTGTGAAAGTTATGAAAAAACGTGTGATCACAGTGAAAAAGGGTACGATTGTCAGTGACAGTAAGGAAGGTGGCTACGACGATGAGAATTAATACCTTTTTTTATTCGATCAAACAGGGATTGAAAAACATATTCCGAAATAAGATGTTTTCGCTTGCTTCCGTGGCAACCATGGCAGCCTGCATTTTTATGTTCGGTCTGTTTTATATTATTGTTACCAATTTCAGTGCAACGGTACACTCTATTGAGGAAGGCGTATCGATTACGGTATTCTTTGAAAATGATGCGACAGATGCACAGATCCGTGATATTGGAGAAAAGATTAACAAACGTGCCGAGGTCAGCAAGAACGAGTATGTGTCTGCGGACGAAGCATGGAAGGAATATAAAAAAGTATACTTTCAGGGAAAAGAGGAACTTGCAGATGGATTTACAGACAATCCGCTTGCAAATTCTGCACATTACCAGGTATATCTGAACGATGTTTCCATGCAGGATTCTCTTGTGACATATATCAAGGGGCTTACCGGGGTGCGTGAGGTAAAAGAATCTGCGCAGGTGGCAAATACACTGACAGATTTTAATAAGCTGCTGGGATATGTTTCCGGAGGAATTATTCTGATTCTGCTCTGTGTAGCCGTATTCTTGATCAGCAATACGGTAACTGTTGGTATTTCGGTCCGGAAGGAAGAAATTGCCATTATGAAACTGATCGGAGCAACGGATTTCCTTGTCCGTGCACCTTTTATTGTAGAAGGAATTGTCATTGGATTGATTGGCGCAGCAATTCCGCTTGCGATACTGTATTTTATGTACCAGAAGATTATCGTTTACATTGCGGCAAAATTCAATTTTATTGGATCCATGATCGTGTTTGAACCGGTAAAAGTTGTTTTTCAGACGTTGATTCCGGTGGGCGTTATATTAGGAGCCGGTATTGGATTTATCGGCAGTCAGATGACAATCCGCAAACATTTAAAAGTATAATATTTTTGTTGTTGTCATAAAATGACAAGAAGCCATGCTGTAAGGTGTGGCTTCTTGATTTATAAGGAAAATTATGGAGGTCAGAATGCAGGAAGAACAAGAAGAAGTAATGAGAACGGAGCAGGGAGAAAAAAAGAGCCCGCGTGGATTTCGAAATGGAGTGATCATTGGTCTGGTTTTAGGATTGCTGATTACCGGAATCGGTGCAGGGGTTGGAATCCATGTGTATACAAATACGACAAATAATTATCTTATATTTGGACCACAGGGAGTCAAGCAGACAGCAAAAGATCAGGTGCTTGACCAGACGGCTATCAAAAAGGTAGATGAGCTGTTGTCCTATATTGATTTGTATTACAATGACTCCTATAAAGAAAAGGATATCCGGAACGCGATTTATAAAGGAACCTTAAGTGGGTTAGGAGATCCGTATTCTGTTTACTATACAGCGGATGAGTACAAAGATCTGCAGACATCGACCAACGGAAATTATTATGGAATCGGGGCGGCTCTTTCACAGAATGCCAAAACCATGGCAGTGACAATTGTCAAAGTGTATGAAGGAACACCGGCGGAAAAAGCAGGACTGAAAAACGGAGACGAAATTCTTTCTGTGGATAAATATGAAGCGACCAGCATGGAACTTTCCAATCTTGTAAAAAAGATACGGGGAGAAGAGGGAACAAAAGTACACTTGAAAGTTTATCGTTCACAGACCGGGGAGAATCTTGAATTTGATGTGGAACGCAAAAACGTAGATATTCCAAGTGTGGATTCACAGATGCTTTCCGATGGAATCGGTTACATACAGATCAGTGAGTTCCAGAGCAATACGGCCAAACAGTTTAAAAAGGCACTTGCAGCGCTGGAAAAGAAAAATATGAAAGGCCTGATTGTGGACGTGCGGAGTAATCCGGGTGGACTGGTTACTTCTGTTGTAGATATTTTAGACCAGATTCTTCCAAAGGGAACTGTCGTGTATACCGAAGATAAATATGGAAAAAAGGAAACCTATACATCCGATGCTTCCTGCATTCATTATCCGATGGCAGTTTTAGTCAACGGAGACAGTGCCAGTGCATCAGAAATCTTTGCCGGAGCAATCAAGGATTATGATTATGGAACATTGATTGGAACAAAAACGTTTGGCAAGGGAATTGTGCAGACGGTATTTCCACTGGAAAATGGAGATGCCATTAAAATTACGACTGCAAAATATTATACGCCAAAAGGCCATTATATTCATGGAAAAGGCATTCAGCCGGATATCAAACTGGAGTATAAATACAGTGGTCCGGAAGATAAAAGTTATGATATGAAGTACGATAATCAGTTACAGAAAGCAATTTCTGTTGTGAAGGAAAAAATTAATTAAAGGGTATCAATGAAAAGAAAATATGTATGGAGAATTGCCAGCATTGTATTGATTGTTGTATGGGCTGTGGTTATTTTTACGTTTTCCGCACAGCCGGATACGGAGTCTTCGGAAATCAGCGGGCATGTGAGTTACCGGATTGTTAAGATGTGGAATCAGGTGTTTGGACTGGAACATTCCGGGCAGGAACTGAAGCGGATGGCACAGAAAATCGAATATCCAGTGCGGAAGGCTGCACATATGAGTGAATATGGGGTTCTTGCGCTTCTGATATTTCAGGCATTGACGGCATTTGACAGGAAAAAGAAACGGGGATGTGTGGCACTTGGCATGACGGCAGTCTATGCGGCAACGGATGAATTTCATCAATTGTTTGTACCAGGGAGAGCGGGAAGAGTGACGGATGTGCTGATCGATTCTGCAGGTGCTTTTCTTGCATTGCTTGCTATTCACATTATTTTATATTATCATAAATCTGAAAGAACAAATAGAAAGAGGTGATTCTGTGGTAGAATTGGATAATTTTAAGAGCCAGCTGCAAAGCTACAAGGCTCCACTGCAGGAAGTGAGGGATTCACTTTGACTTAGCTGGCAAAGAACAGCGGATTCAGGAATTGGAACGGGAAATGGAGGCACCAGATTTCTGGAATGATCCGGAAGTTTCCCAGAACAAGATGAAAGAAGTCAAAAGCTTAAAAGATGATGTGGCAACGTATGCGGCATTGTCTACGCAATATGAAGATATTGAGACCATGATCGAAATGGGATATGAGGAAAATGATCCGGAACTGATCCCGGAGATCGATCAGATGATGAAAGATTTTATCAGTACCTACGAGAACATCCGTATGAAAACACTGCTGTCAGGAGAATATGACAGAAATAATGCAATTGTTTCCCTGCATGCAGGAGCGGGAGGCACGGAGTCCTGTGACTGGGCATCCATGCTCTATCGTATGTATACCCGTTGGGCTGACAAAAAGGGCTTTTCAGTGGAGGTTCTTGATTCTCTGGATGGAGAAGAGGCCGGTATCAAATCAATTACGTTCCAGGTAAACGGGGAAAATGCTTATGGATATCTGAAATCAGAAAAAGGTGTGCACCGGCTGGTACGTATTTCACCGTTTAATGCAGCGGGAAAAAGACAGACATCTTTTGTATCCTGTGATGTTATGCCGGAAATTGCCGAAGATGTCGATGTGGAAATCCGGGATGAGGACATTCGTATTGATACCTTCCGTTCCAGTGGTGCCGGAGGACAGCATATCAACAAGACATCTTCAGCTATCCGTATCACACATTTTCCGACCGGAATTGTGGTACAGTGTCAGAACGAGCGCTCACAGCATATGAACAAGGATAAGGCAATGCAGATGCTCAAAGCCAAGCTGTATCTTCTCAAACAGGAAGAAAATGCGGCGAAAGCGGCAGGAATCCGTGGAGAAGTGACGGATATCGGCTGGGGAAACCAGATCCGGTCTTATGTGATGCAGCCGTATACTATGGTCAAGGATCATAGAACCGGTGTGGAAAGCGGAAATGTGGATGCCGTGATGGATGGAAATATTGATCCGTTTATCAATGGATATCTGAAATGGCAGAGTCTTGGCTGTCCGAAAAATATGGACAGCGACGATGTATAAATAGAAAATAACAAAAAGCAATAAGGAGGAGCGTATGGGAATTATAAAGGCAGTAACACAGGCCATTGGAGGAGCATTTGCGGATCAGTGGCTGGAGGTCTTTGAGGCAGATAATATGGGGGATCAGACCGTCTTTACAAAAGGCACACTGATCCGCCGGGGGGAAAATAAAAAAGGAACTGACAATGTTGTGTCAAATGGCTCTATGATCCATGTTTATGACAACCAGTTTATGATGCTGGTGGATGGAGGAAAGATTGTAGATTATACGGCAGAACCGGGATACTACAAAGTAGACCATTCTTCCATGCCGTCACTGCTCAATGGACAGCTGGGAGATTCCATTAAAGAATCGTTTGACCGTTTCCGTTTCGGTGGACAGACCCCACAGAAACAGCAGGTGTTTTTTATCAATCTGCAGGAAATCAAGGGCATTAAATTTGGAACAAGACAACCGATCAATTATTTTGATTCTTTCTACAATGCAGAACTGTTTTTACGTGCACATGGTACGTATTCCATTAAAATCGTGGATCCGCTCAAATTTTATGCGGAAGCAGTTCCGAAGAACAAGGACCATGTGGAGATTGATGAAATCAATGAACAGTATCTGTCTGAATTCCTAGAGGCGTTGCAGTCATCCGTAAACCAGATGTCCGCAGATGGCTTCCGTATTTCTTTTGTTTCGAGCAAAGCAAGAGAACTTGGAAAGTATATGTCATCGGTTCTGGATGAGGAATGGAACCAGACCCGTGGTATGGAAATCCAGGCGGTAGGTATGACGGTTTCTTACAGTGAGGAATCGCAGAAACTGCTGAATATGAGAAACGAGGGAGCCATGCTTTCCGATCCGACGGTCCGGGAAGGATACGTGCAGGGTGCTGTGGCCCGAGGACTTGAGGCAGCGGGAAGCAATTCCAATGGATCAATGGCCGGCTTTATGGGCATGGGAATGGCTTCTAATATATCCGGTGGTATGATGGGAGCTGCATCGAACGTAAATTTGCAGCAGATGCAGATGATGAATGGAGGTGCCGGAGCTGGAGCTGCATCAGGGACGATGTCAGGGGCGATGTCGGGGGCGATACCTCCTGCTGGGCAGGAGGCACCGCAGGCACCGCAGGCATCAGCAAGTTGGACCTGTGCGTGTGGACAGCAGAATCAGGGAAAATTCTGCTCGAATTGTGGTAAACCGGCACCAAAAACCGAGTGGACCTGCAGCTGTGGACAGGTTAACGATGGAAATTTCTGCTCGAATTGTGGCAAACCAAGAGCATAAAAACAGGGCAGATGCCCGAACCCTCTTGCAAGATTGACGTTCTTATGGTAGAATCTTTCAAGTGAGCACAAGTGTCGGTCGTAGACAGACAATACATAAGGGAGGAAATCAAGATGGGCGAGAAGACATCTTTCTTCGTATTGCGGGCAAAAGCCGTGCCTGAGGTATTGCTCAGAGTCGTGGAAGCGAAGCGGCTGCTGGATTCCGGCAAAGTGGAGTCTGTGCAGGAAGCCACAGAGATGGTGCAGATCAGCAGAAGCTCTTTCTACAAATATAAGGATGATATATTTCCATATCATGAAAATGCAAAAGGAAAGACAGTCAATATGGTGATTCAGCTGGATGATGAACCGGGGCTGTTATCGATGGTGTTGAAAACTATTGCAGAATTTCATGCAAACATCCTGACGATCCATCAGAGCGTTCCGGTCAATGGAATTGCTTCGTTATCGCTCAGTATTGATGTGTTCCCTGCAACGGGCAATGTGGAAGATATGAGAAACAGTATTGAATCTGTGCAGGGGATTCATTATGCAAAAATATTAGCCAGGGAGTAAGAAAAATGAAGATTGCAGTTATGGGCTATGGCACCATTGGATCTGGTGTTGTAGATGTATTAAGAATTAACCGTGAAAAGATTACAAAGCGTGCAGGAGAGCCAATCGATGTAAAATACATTCTCGATTTAAGGGAATTTCCGGGAGATCCGATGGAAGATGCTATTGTACATGATTATCAGACGATTGTAAACGATCCGGAGATTGGCATTGTAGTAGAAACCATGGGAGGCGTGGAACCGGCATATACCTTCGTAAAGGCTATGCTTGAGGCTGGAAAACAGGTTGCCACATCCAATAAAAATCTCGTTGCCGCAAAAGGTGCCGAGCTGATCAAGATTGCACGTGACCACAATGTAAACTTTCAGTTTGAGGCAAGTGTAGGTGGTGGAATCCCAATTATCCGTCCATTAAACAAGTGTCTGACGGCGGATGAGATCGAAGAGATTACAGGTATTTTAAACGGAACTACAAATTATATGCTGACAAAAATGGCAGAGGAGGGTGCGGATTTCGACGAAGTACTCAAAGATGCACAGGAAAAGGGGTACGCAGAGAAAGATCCTACAGCAGATATCGAGGGACATGATCCGTGTCGTAAGATTGCTATTTTAACGTCTCTGGTATGTGGCCAGCAGGTAGATTTCGAAGACATTCACTGCGAGGGAATTACAAAGATTACAGCCGATGACTTTAAATATGCAAAAGTTATGAATCGTTCCATCAAGCTTCTGGCTTCCAGCCGTAAAGTTGGAAACAGCTATAGCTGTATGGTTGCACCATTTATGCTCAGCGCAGAGCATCCGCTTTGTGGAGTAAATGGCGTATTTAACGGAATCTTTGTACATGGAAATGTACTTGGCGATGCGATGTTCTACGGCAGTGGAGCTGGTAAGCTTCCAACGGCAAGTGCTGTAGTAGCAGATATCGTAGATATGACGAAGCATAAAAATACCAATATTTACATTGACTGGTCACCGGAGAAACTGACACTGGTAGATTATAAAGACAGCGTAAACAGTTTCTTTGTACGTACTTCTTCAGGCAAAGAAGCAAT
>DLQV01000007.1:1149-11206 GCA_002474415.1 Lachnospiraceae bacterium UBA7598 | reverse complement strand
ACATCCGGATTCATAGCAAGTGCACGTGCTATTGCAATACGCTGCTTCTGTCCTCCGGAAAGCATTGCCGGATAGACATCCGCTTTATCTGCAAGCCCTACACGTACCAGCAGTTCATCTGCACGTTTTGAAGCCTCTTCTTTTGTCATAAGCCCGGTTTGTACCGGAGCAAGCATGATATTCCCTTTCACCGTATGATTTGGAAAGAGATTAAACTGCTGAAACACCATTCCAATTTTCTGCCGCATTTTATTAATGTCAACAGAAGAATCTGTAATATCAGTTCCCTCAAAAAGAATGGAACCGGAGGTCGGTTTCTCCAGAAGATTCATAGAACGCAGAAACGTAGACTTTCCACAGCCTGACGGTCCGATAATTGCAACAACCTCTCCCTGTGAAATAGTTGTTGATATTCCATTTAACACCTTAACATCATCAAAGGATTTACAAAGATCCCTCACTTCAATCAAAACATTTTTGTTATCGCTCATTTGTCCGCAACCTCGTTTCCAGTTTGTGTACGCCTGCCGTAAGAATCATTACCAGCACCAGATAAATAGCAGCTACCCCGAATAAAGGAAGAAATGCATCATATGTCTGGCTTCGGATAATATCACCGCCTTTTGTCAGATCCGGAATCGCAATGTATCCACTGATAGATGTCTCTTTCAAAAGAGTAATAAATTCATTTGCCAGTGCCGGAAGGACGTTTTTAAATGCCTGAGGAAGAATGATCAGACGCATGGTCTGGCTATAATTTAAGCCAAGACTCCGTCCAGCCTCAAACTGTCCTTCATCTACCGACATAATACCGGAACGGACAATTTCTGCCACATAAGCAGCCGAATTCAATCCAAATGCAATAACTGCGACCAGAATCTTATTATCCAGTGCAACAAGAATAATATAATACATGATCAGCAGCTGCACCATTGTAGGTGTTCCACGCCATATGGTCAGGTACACTTTGCAGATAAAATTCAAAATATTAAGTCCGCCATGCTTATCATGTGTAGACCGGACGATTGCAACCAGAAATCCCAATACAATTCCTAAAATAACTGCAAGCGCTGTAATCAGTAATGTATTTCCCAGTCCTCGCAGTAAGTACAGGTAACGGTCACTCTCTATAAAATCCTGTTGAAATTTTGCAATAAAATCACTCACTGTTTATCCTCCGAAACAAATTATTTGTTTCTGACAACGATTACCTGACAAGCCTTTGTATAGGTATCCGTAAAGTCAATATTTTTCTTACGGTCCTCGGTTACCGTGATTCCAGCTGCACCAAAATCAGCTTTTCCAGAAGATACCGCTGCGATGATCGCATCAAATTCCATATCTTCAATCTTCAGCTCATATCCGAGTTTGTCACAGATTGCTTTGGCAATATCCGCATCAATACCTACGATTTTATCCCCATCGTAATATTCATATGGCTCAAACTGTGCATTGGTTGCCATGGTAAGGGTTCCGTTCGGATACTCGGTTCCCTTTGGAGTTTCGTATGGATGCTTTCCAGCCTCATCTCCGATATAATTGCTGGTGATGGAATCAATGGTTCCGTCCTTTTGCAGCTCTTCGATGGCACTGTTAAATTTTTCTGTCAGGTCGGAATTACCTTTTGCGATACAGATGGCGTATTCCTCCGGATCAAACGTATCCGATAAAATTTTTAAGTCATCATTTTTTTCAACAAAAGCTTCTGCCGGCTGCTGATCAATAATGACACAGTCAATTTTTCCGGTCTTTAATGCCTGAATGGCATCTGCGCCCTTATTGTAACGTTCTACCTTACTGCCATCCTTCTTTTCAAGTTCTGTGGCATCAGAGTCTCCGGTCGTACCAAGCTGTACGCCAATCTTTTTTCCCGGAAGATCATCTCTGGAATTTACACTGTTGGCAGGTACGGATGAACCGCAGCCTGCAACTGCAGCTGCCATAGCAGAAACAAGTAAAAGCGAAATGAGTTTCTTTTTCATAATCTTTTTCCTCTTTTCATATGTATTTTAAACACCAAGGAATTTTTTAACAACCTGTGGCATTTCTTCAACTTCGCATACGGTGTCATGAAGTACCGGTGCAGTACGGATTTCTTCAATTGCCTGTGGAACTTTGACGTTTCCGATTTTGGAAAGTTCATCTACCAGCTCAAAATCACCCATCGCATCGTATTTCGGATCAATCGCATCCATAACACTTCTGGTAAACTTGAACGGACTTGCCGTGCTGGCAATCACAGTCTTTGTCTGGGTATCCCCGGTATCCTTCTTATACTTATCGTATACACCAGCAGCAACCGCTGTATGGGTATCAATGATATATCCGGTATCTTCATATAATTTTTTGATGGTCTTTGCAGTCTCTTCCTCGCTTGTATAATTTCCGTAGAAATCCGCAAGCTGCGCACGCATCTCATCGGTGATTGCATATTTTCCGTCTGTGGAAAGTTCTGCCATCATTTTGGTGTTCTTCTCTGCGTCATTTCCGGCAATACGGTAAATCAGACGCTCCAGATTGGAAGAAATCAGAATATCCATGGACGGAGAACTTGTGAGAATAAAATCACGGTTCCGGTCATATGTTCCGGTGGAGAAGAAATCATATAATACTTTGTTCTCATTGGATGCACAGATCAGTTTGGCAATTGGAAGCCCCATATTCTTTGCATAAAAAGCAGCAAGGATGTTTCCGAAATTTCCGGTTGGAACAACAACATTAATCTTTTCATCTTTTGCAATTGCACCATTTTTATATAATTTTGCATAAGCATATACATAATATGCCACCTGAGGAATCAGACGTCCGATATTGATGGAATTGGCAGATGAGAACTGATAGCCTGCAACATCAAGTTCTGCTTCAAGTGCAGTGTCATTAAACATCTTCTTCACACCGGTCTGTGCCTGGTCAAAGTTTCCGTGAATTCCAACCACACAGGTATTTGCACCTTTCTGTGTGATCATCTGCTTTTCCTGGATCGGGCTGACACCGTTCTTCGGATAAAATACTACAATCTTTGTTCCTTCTACATCCGCAAATCCTGCAAGCGCAGCTTTTCCGGTATCTCCGGATGTCGCTGTTAAAATAACAATATCATTCTTTACATGATTTTTTCTTGCAGAAGTAATCAGAAGATGTGGCAGAATGGAAAGTGCCATATCCTTAAAGGCAATTGTCGGACCATGGAACAGTTCCAGATAATAAGCGCCGTCCGCATCTACCAGCGGTGCGATCTCCGGAGTATCAAACTTGCTGTCATAGGCTTTTTTGATACAATCCTTTAATTCATCCTCTGTAAAATCTGTAAAGAAACGGCTCATAACTTCATAAGCAGTTTCCTGATAGGACATATTTGCAAGTGTATCCATCGGAACATCCAGTGTCGGGATACGCTCCGGTACAAAAAGTCCTCCGTCATCTGCCAGTCCCTTTAAGATTGCCTGGGATGCAGTCAGTTTTACTTTATCATTTCTGGTGCTTGAATACATTAATTCCATTTTTTCTTCCTCATTTTACAAAAATTTAATCATAACGTTTCTCGTACATTATAGGTAAAAAAGCGGGTGGTGTCAATGAATTTCCTATGTTATACTACTAAAATAACCTGTCAGACCGAAAGGAGAATTTATGTTAACCGGCGTATATCTTGCGACAAAAAAAGACGGAACCATATACTATCGCTCTAATATTACGCACAAAGGCCGTCATATCAGCCTCGGAAGCTTTCCCTCGGAAGTTCAGGCACATCAGGCTTACACTGCCGCCTGCGAGCTGTTATCCGGCAACGAAACCATCGATGAGGCATTTTACCGGACCAATCAGCTGGCTTTCGAAAAAATCGTCTCACTGATCAATTTCCGGGATAATCATATGTACATTCCTACTCCCATTTATCTGCGCAAAAATTATTTCAGCTACTATCTGAACATTCACCGGGAGCTGAAATTTGACATTGATGACCTCTTCTATTACAGCAGCCATCGGATCTTAAGACGGCAGGGGCACTTATATGTCAATCACTATGGAATGCAGATTACGCTTCTCGGCCGCTACGGGATCAAAACCCATGCGGTAAACGGCAGGGATTTTTGTTTTGTCAACGGCGATGAAAATGATTTTCGCTACTCAAATCTTCAGATCATCAATCCTTATTTTGGTGTGGAACGTATCGATAAAAACGGTACCGAGCGCTATAAAGTCCGGATCCATATCCATGGAAACATCACCGTCGGTAATTACACAAATGCGATCGACGCCGCAATTGCTTATAACAAAGCCGTAGATCTGGCACATCAGGCCGGCATATCAAAAAATTTTCCGGAAAACTATATCGAAGAACTGTCTGCTTCGTCCTATGCCGATATTTACCAGCAGATTTCTCTTTCCCCTAAATATCTTTCTTACCTAAAAGGACTTCCCCGCAAATAAGGGAAGTCCTCTCTGACATCTTTTTATTATTTCTGGTTGATATAATTGACAAGACCTTCGCAGTCAATAATTTTCTGCATAAATGGCGGGAATGCCTGTCCCTGAAATTTCTTTCCAGTTGTCACATCTGTGATGATTCCGGAATCGAAATCCACTTCCACCTCATCTCCTGCCTTGATGTCCTTTGCGGCCTCCGGACACTCAATGATCGGCAGTCCGATATTGATGGCATTTCTGTAAAAGATTCTGGCAAATGTCTCTGCGATTACACAGCTGACACCGGATGCCTTGATGGAAATCGGTGCATGTTCACGGGAAGAACCACAGCCAAAGTTTTTATTGGCTACAATAATATCTCCCTCGTGTACATTTTTCACGAAATCTTTATCAATATCTTCCATACAGTGTGTGGCAAGTTCTTTCGGATCGGAAGAATTCAAATATCTTGCCGGAATGATAACATCGGTATCTACGTTATCGCCATATTTAAATACACTACCATGTGCTGCTTTCATTTCTTATCTGACCTCCTTATTTTCCGGCATCTTCTACATTACTTCTGCCGGGCCTGAAATCTTTCCGGTGATGGCACTTGCCGCTGCAACAGCCGGACTTGCAAGATATACTTCCGAATCTACATGTCCCATACGTCCGACAAAGTTACGGTTTGTTGTGGATACACAGCGCTCACCTTCTGCAAGTACTCCCATATATCCGCCAAGACATGGTCCACAGGTCGGCGTACTTACGATCGCACCTGCTTCGATAAAGATCTTGAGAAGTCCCTCTTCCATAGCATCCAGATAAATCTGCTGTGTTGCCGGGATTACGATCACACGAAGTCCTTTGGCTACTTTCTTTCCTTTTAAGATTTCTGCTGCTGTGCGAAGATCATCCATACGTCCGTTCGTACAGGATCCGATTACAACCTGGTCAATCTTCACATCGCCTACTTCATCAATGGTACGTGTGTTATCCGGCAGGTGTGGGAATGAAACGGTTGACTTTAAAGTAGAAAGATCAATCGTATACTCTTCGTCATACTCTGCATCCGCATCTGCTTCATATTCCACGAACGGTCTCTTGGAATGTTCTTTCATATATGCACGGGTCAGATCGTCTACAGGGAAAATACCGTTCTTTCCACCAGCCTCAATTGCCATGTTTGCAATGGTAAAGCGGTCATCCATGGAGAGATACTTGATTCCTTCTCCTACGAATTCCATAGATTTGTAAAGGGCTCCATCTACCCCGATCATTCCGATGATATGAAGAATCACATCTTTTCCGCTGATCCATTTGTTCGGCTTTCCCACAATATTAAATTTGATTGCAGAAGGTACTTTAAACCATGCTTTTCCGGTAGCCATGCCGGCTGCCATATCCGTGCTTCCAACACCAGTAGAAAATGCACCAAGTGCACCGTACGTACAGGTATGAGAATCTGCACCGATAATCACATCCCCCGCAACCGTAAGTCCTTTTTCCGGAAGGAGTGCATGCTCGATACCCATCTCTCCTACATCAAAATAGTTTGTAATATCATTTTTACAGGCAAACTCACGTACACATTTGCAATGCTCTGCGGATTTGATATCTTTATTCGGAACAAAGTGGTCCATCACAAGCGCGATTTTGTCTTTGTGAAATACTCCTTCTACGTTCATTTTTCCGATTTCATGAATTGCAACCGGAGAAGTAATATCATTGCCCAGAACCAGATCCAGGTCTGCCTCGATCAGCTGTCCGGCGCTGACGGAAGGTAAACCTGCATGTGCTGCAAGAATCTTCTGAGTCATTGTCATTCCCATGGATAATTCCTCCTTTAATATCTTAAACTACTCTGATTTTAACACAGATTATTTCATAATCCTAATACATAATAAACATATTTACCATAACTATATTTTATGGTATAATGGTTTATTATAATAAACGGAGGCAATAATGAATCAGAATCTATCTTCTTACTGGATTTTTTATACGGTTGCCAATGCCGGAAATATTTCCAAGGCAGCCAAAGAGCTCTATATCAGCCAGCCTGCAATCAGTAAATCCATTCAGAAACTGGAAGAGAATTTAGGATGCAAACTGTTTTCCCGCAGTTCCCGCGGCGTTGTGCTGACGGATGAAGGCCAGTTGCTCTATGGACATGTAAAAGAAGCCTTTGAGACATTAACACTTGGGGAGGACAAATTAAAGCGCTCTATTGATCTTGGTGTCGGTCATCTGCAGATTGGTGTCAGTTCCACGCTTTGCAAATTTGTGCTTCTGCCCTATCTGAAAGAATTCATCCGGCAGAATCCGCATATCAGCATTTCCATCAACTGTCAGTCAACCAACGAAACTCTTGATCTGCTGGATGAAAACAAAATTGACATCGGTCTGATCGGAAAACCGGATAACCTCAAAAACATCAATTTTTATTATCTGGATAATATTGAGGACATTTTTGTCGCCAATCCGGATTATCTCTCAAACCTGAAAAAAAGAGGAATTTCCGAAGATGCCATCCTTGGGAATTCCACGCTTATGCTTTTGGATAAGCATAACATGACCCGGCAGTATATCGACGATTATCTGCAGGACAATCATATCACTGTAGCAGAATCCATTGATATCTCCAACATGGACCTGTTAATCGATTTCGCAAAGATCGGTGTCGGTGTTGCCTGTGTGATCAAAAACTTTGTCTTACAGGAACTTAAAGAGGGATCTCTTGTGGAAATTCCGCTCGGCATCCCGATCCATAAACGGGAAATTGGATTTGCATATAAAGAAAATATAAAGCCATCCAAATCCTTACAGACATTTATTGACTTTTACCATACTTATAAACCGGAGGAAACATTATGAAAGAACAGCTTCACACCATTCCAATCTCAGATGCCATGGCCAATGCCGGAGAATGTCCGTTCTGCTATATCGAACGGAAAACCGAAGAACACATGATGGATTTCGTTCTCGGACATGGCGCTTCCTACATGGAAGCCGATATCCGCGACATGACAGACCGGGAAGGATTCTGCCGCGCACATTTCAAAAAGATGTTTGATTATGGAAATTCGCTCGGCAATGCCTGGATTTTGAAAACACTGATGAAACGCCATGAGGAAGAAATGGATCGTGTGTGGAAATCCTTCCGCCCGGACGCAACTGCAAAACGCAGTGGTCTGTTCGGCAAAAAAACAGATGGTTCTTCCAATTCCATTGTCGAGTGGATCAACCAGCGGGAATCCACCTGTTTTATCTGCAACAGCGTAAAAAATACGTTTCAGGCTTACATGAAAACCTTCTTTTCCATGTACAAAAAAGATGCAGATTTCCGTGCACAGGTGGCAAGTACCAAAGGATTCTGCCTCGATCACTTTAAGGTGCTCTGCGAAGGTGCTGATGAACAGCTTTCCGGTGAAGAGAAAAAAGAGTTTTATGCCCTGGTTCTGCCTCTTATGAAGGAGAATTTTCACCGCGTCTACGAAGACGTTGCATGGTTTATTGAAAAATATGATTACAAAAACAAAGATGCCGACTGGAAAGACTCAAAAGATGCCATTCAGCGCAGTATGCAAAAATTACGCGGCAGCGATCCTTCCCTGCCTCCTCATGTGTTAAAAAAATAACTTTTTGTTCTCCTTCCGGCAACCATAAAATAGCCCACATCCATCAAAAGCATGCATAGAAATACAAGTGCCGCATAGCCAATAAGATATCCCGGATTTCCCATCCTGTCTGCCAGCCAGACAAGCGGAGATCCGGCGGATGGCCAGTTCACAAACATATAATTCACATCATATTTTTTATCAAACCAGTAAACCGGTGCCACGACTGCTGTCAGAAATAATACGACTTGCCAGATTTTTTTCAAATCTGGACAGATCTCATGGGAAGCCAATTTTCCTGCCACGTACCAGACAATCCCCATATGAAACAAAAATGCTTCCAGCGTAATAAAGTGAATGACCGGATAAAAGTTCCAGTTTGGAAATAACAGTGCAAGCACAGTTCCCGGAAGGCAGATCGTATACAGCACCTGCCCCAGCCATTTCCATTTTGTCAGGCAATGAACAGCACACAAAATTCCTGCCATACTGCACAGATGAAACGGAAGTTCATACAAAAATTCTTCGTGAATCACTCCGATATAAACAGCCCGCACAACGATCCATCCCACCAGGGAAAAAGCGGTCAATCGCTCCATCCAGCGTTGCCTTTTTTCGTTTCCCTTTTTATAAATTCGCACATATCCGGCACATCCGACAAAAACAACCAGCAACCATGCGATATGCCAGGGTCCGAATAAAGCAAATCCAACGCCGTCCGGGATATGGGTTTCATATGTAAAAAAATAAGAAAGATACGAAAGTTTCACGTCAAAAGCCCCCTTTTTTACAGTATCTGCCTTTTCTTTTTTATTATGCAAAACACCCTGCGCTTTTTTGCGCAGGGTGTTCCCTATGAATTCTCCAGCCTGCTATTTTCAAACAAACTGTAACATTTATTTCATTACGATGTTTACCAGTCTTCCAGGAACATAAATCTCTTTGACAATATTTCCAGTCAATTTATCTGCAATGACTTCTTTCGCCTTTGCAATGACCTGATCCTTTGGATCATCTTTCTGGATACCAAGCGTTCCCTTAACTTTACCGTTGATCTGAACTGCAATTTCCACGGAGGATTCCACGGTCTTCGCCTCATCGAATTCCGGCCATGTCTGCTGGTATACTCTGCCTTCACATCCAATGGTCTGCCACATTTCCTCTGTGATATGTGGAGCAACCGGGTTCAACAGAATAATCAGTGTCTTTAACTCTCCTTTTGTGATGGATCCCTTCTTGTAGAAATCATTCAAGAGTGACATCATTGCCGCAATCGCTGTATTGTACTTAAGGTTCTCATAGTCATTGGAAACCTTCTTGATTGTCTGATGCATCTTGGTCTCAAGATCTTTGGAATATCCTTCCTCGTCGGTCATAAGATCCTGTAATTTCCAGACACGGTCTAAGAATCTGCGGCATCCCTTTACCCCATCTTCTGACCAGGAAGCAGCCAGATCAAATGCACCGATGAACATTTCATACGTACGCAGGGTATCTGCGCCATACTCCCGCACAATATCGTCCGGATTGACTACGTTTCCTCTGGACTTTGACATCTTCTCTCCGTTCTCACCGAGAATCATGCCATGGGAAGTACGTTTCTGGTATGGTTCCGGAGTCGGAACAATACCCTGGTCATACAGGAATTTATGCCAGAATCTGGAGTACAGCAGATGCAGGGTTGTATGCTCCATACCGCCATTGTACCAATCTACCGGCAGCCAGTATTTGAGTGCTTCCGGACTTGCCAGCGCCTTGTCATTGTGTGGATCGGTATAACGCAGGAAATACCAGGAAGATCCAGCCCACTGTGGCATTGTATCGGTTTCACGCTTTGCAGGGCCACCACAGCATGGACAGGTCGTATTTACCCAGTCCGTCATTGCTGCAAGTGGAGATTCTCCGTTGTCTGTCGGCATATAGCTTTCTACTTCCGGAAGAAGCAGTGGCAGCTCGCTCTCATCGATCGGCACATAACCACACTTGTCGCAGTGAACAATCGGAATTGGCTCGCCCCAGTAACGCTG
>DLQV01000007.1:546-1119 GCA_002474415.1 Lachnospiraceae bacterium UBA7598 | reverse complement strand
ACCCAGTCTCTTAATTTATAGTTTGTCTTTGCCTGACCAATTCCCTTTTCTTCCAGGAATTTGATCATCTTTTCCTTTGCATCTTTTACTTCCAGTCCATTTAAGAAATCGGAGTTGATCAGCACACCGGTTGCCACATCGGTAAAAGCAGCTTCATTGACATCCACTTCTTCTCCGTTCTTTGCCACTACCTGAATGATTGGCAGATGGAATTTCTTTGCGAACTCCCAGTCTCTCTCATCATGTGCAGGAACTGCCATGATAGCACCGGTACCATAACTCATCAATACATAATCAGATACCCAGATTGGAACTTCTTTTCCGTTGACCGGATTGATTGCAGTCAGGCCGTCAATTGCCACACCCGTCTTGTCTTTTGCAAGCTCTGCTCGCTCAAAATCGGACTTTCTGGAAGCCTGCTCACGGTATGCAAGAATTTCATCCCAGTTTTTAATCTGGTCCTTGTACTTATCCAGATATGGATGCTCTGGTGAAACAACCATATAAGTAACACCAAACAAAGTATCGCAACGTGTAGTATAAATACGAAGCTTGTCTTCGGTATCTTTGATT
>DLQV01000007.1:295-507 GCA_002474415.1 Lachnospiraceae bacterium UBA7598 | reverse complement strand
TAAAATCTACCTCGGCACCTGTAGAACGTCCGATCCAGTTTTTCTGCGAAACCTTGACACGCTCAATATAATCTACATCATTTAAACCTTCGATCAGTTTATCTGCATAAGCTGTGATCTTTAACATCCACTCGCTCTTTACCTTGCGGACAACCGGGGCACCACATCGCTCGCATACGCCGTTTACAACTTCCTCATTGGCAAGTCCTACC
>DLQV01000007.1:0-258 GCA_002474415.1 Lachnospiraceae bacterium UBA7598 | reverse complement strand
CCAGTTGATCGGCATTTCTTTTTTGTATGCCAGACCGGCCTTGAATAATTTCAGGAAAATCCACTGGGTCCATTTATAATATTTCGGATCTGTTGTGTTAATCTCACGATCCCAGTCAAAGGAATAACCTAAAGAATGTAACTGTTCCTTAAAATGTTTTACGTTCTTCTTGGTTACGATCTTCGGATGAATATGATTCTTAATAGCATAGTTCTCGGTAGGGAGACCGAATGCATCCCAACCCATGGGGTACAGCAC
>DLQV01000057.1:11141-11308 GCA_002474415.1 Lachnospiraceae bacterium UBA7598 | reverse complement strand
GTAAAAACGGCTTTTGATCTCGTTGGTAATATGCGGGATCACCTGTACGGTTCCTCCACCATAATCTCCGCGGCGCTCTTTCTGCAGAACGGACCAGTAAACCTTACCGGTTGTCACATTGGAATTCTTTGTCAGACTTTCGTCGATGAAGCGCTCGTAGTGACCGA